>JANQHZ010001016.1 GCA_028282445.1 Candidatus Binatia bacterium
TGGCGATTCGACCATGCCGGGCGGACTGTTCCTGCGAGTCAGGCAGCAGCAAGGTAGGATCATGCAGGCGAGCGACCCTCGCTATGAAACCTGTTTCACCTTGCCGGAATGTGGCCCGGGAGAGCGGTTCGATTGCTATCGACCCGTGCAGGAAGTCGGCTTCACCACTGGTACGGCGTTTGGGATGAAGGGCGCGACACCCCTACTCGACGCGAACGGCGAAGAGGGGCTCGATGGAGAACCCTTCGACTGCGCTAGCTGGGCGACAGCCGACGGACCCGGACAACTCGTTCAGGGCCTGGTGGATCAGGACGACAACGTTCCGGACCCTGGCGATGTCGCGACCGCGTTCCGTATCGACGATTGATTCGGCGGCCGGCGCGGCGGGATTCCGCCGCGCCGGTCAGCCGTAGCGCGCCCACATCAGGATTCGGCTGAACGGAAAGAAGAACGGCCGCTCGTCGGCTAGTATGGCGATCAGTCGTTCGCGGTACTCGGTCAGAAATCGCCCATAGGTTTCCGCGTCCAAGCGCTCTTTGTAGACCGTCAGGGTAGTGCCTTTGACCCATTCGACGACCGAGTCGCGGCTTTCCAATATGTGGCCGTAGACGCGTAGCTCGACGCGTTGCTCGGTGTATCCGAGTGAATGGAGCAGTCGAGCGTAGGCGGCCGGTTCGAGAACATGGACAGGCGCCACATAGCCGCCGAGAGCCTCGCGGAAGGGATCACGCCCGGCGATCTCGGCGGCGACGGTGTGAGTGGGTTGGTCGTGGTTGGCCGGCACCTGCACGGCGAGCTGTCCGTTCGGACGGAGACAGTCGGTCAAGCGCTGCATCAAGCTCGGATGATCCGCCGTCCAGTGCAGCGCCGCGTTGGAGAACACCAGGTCGTACGCACGTCGCGGCAACTCGCGTTCGATTTCGCGCAGCTCGAAAGCGAGGTCGGCCGCACCGCGCGCTTCGGCTTGCTCGAGCATGGCCGGCGAGCGATCGATCCCGAGCGTGTGAGCGCCCTCGAGTCGACGATGCATGGCCTCGGTGAGCTCGCCGGTGCCGCATCCGAGATCGACGATGTGCATGCCCGATCGAGGCTGTATCATCGCTAGCAGATCGAAGAACGGACGTTGTCGCTCCGCCTTGAAGCGGTCGTACTGTTGCGGATTCCAGGTGTCGTTCGGCATCGAGACTCCCTTACGCCCAAAGAAAGATAAGCATTAACCACGGAGACACGGAGGCACAGAGAATCGAAGGGCTGTCGCGGACATCGCTCGGCGTATCGCGGGGGAGCCTGGCCTATTCCCGGGATCGATCGAATGAAGCTCTCTTCTCAGTGTCTCTGTGTCTCCGTGGTGAAAATCCCTCAGTCTTCGAGCTTAGCACTCGACCCTAGACAGTCTTCGCCGATTGCGCGACCGCGCACAGCCTGGCAACGATCGGTGCGTGTCGAGCATGCGGAAGATGGCCGTGGCGGCCGTCCTGATGGGCGCTTGCGTCGCGGGCGCGACCGACCAGGTCGAGTTGCCCGTCGTCGGCAGCCCGGAGTGGCGACACCTCGACATCCCGGGCGTCGAGAAGCGGACCCGGTACGGAGTATACGAAGAGGACGGACGTCGCATCCTGCGGGCGGAGAGCGATTGTGGCGCCTCGGGAGTCGCCGTCGCGGTCGAGCCGCTCGATCTCGATCGCGCCCCCTTCCTTCAATGGGATTGGCGCATCGAGCAAGGGCTGGTGATTGCCGACGAACGCAGCAAGCCGGGCGACGACTTCGCGGCGCGCGTGATCGTGATGTTCGCGTTCGACGCCGCGCAAGCGTCGTTCGCCGAGCGCGCCTTGCACCGCGTCGCGGAAACCGTTCGCGGCGAGACGCTTCCCGGGCGCTCGCTCGCCTATCTCTGGACGAGCGCGCAGCCGGAAGGCGAGGCGTGGCGGAATCCGTATCGAAGCCCGACCTTCCTGATTTCGCTTGGTCGCGGCGTTTCCTCCGATTGGCGCTCGGTCAGCGTCAATGTCCACGAGGACTACCGTCGCTATTGGAAGGCCGAGCCGCCGCCGGTGGTTGGTGTGGCGATCCTCACCGATGCCGACAACACCTGCGGGCGCGCAGTGGCGCACTACGCAAACTTCCGCTTCTCCGCCGTTGACGCGGAGGCTGGTGCGGCTCCCACAGAGTGAGGCGGCGGAGGGTTTTCGGGACGATTTGTCGCGCCAGGGAACCAAACCAGCCCTCGGTCGGTTGTAGAGCGAGATACGGCTGTAACACTGGAGCAGCGCGTCCGTATCCTGATCTAGACACAATCGCCTAGAGGTCTGGCCGAAAAATGGTTCCGAGGCGAAAATCGGTAGGCGCCGCGAGCGCAAGGAGTGAAATGCGAAGGCGTATCTCTCGATACGTCGAGCGTTTCGCGACGCAGCGATCGCGGATGCATGGCGATTTGCAGCCGGAGTCCATTTTTCGGCCGGACCTCTAGGCTCCGGGCATCGACAGGAGCTCGATGGCGCGCCGGCCGGCCGCCAAACCCGACAAGGCAGCCCCTTCGACCCGTGGCCCACCGAAAGCGTCGCCACAGAGCACCAGTGGCGCCGGAGCGGTCGTACCGAAACAGCGCTCGGATGGGCCTTGGATCGGCTCCGAGTAGCGCCATCGGTGGACCTGCACCTCGGCCACGTTCACCGTTGCGTGCGACGATGCCGCTTCCAGCAAACGAGCGGCGACCTCGTCGTCCGGCTTCTCGAAGTGGTCCCTGCTGAACGAATGGGAGCCGTGCAGAGTAAGCGCAGGGACATCGGAAACACCCTTGAGGTGGTTGTCGGCCATCCAGCGCAGTGGACCGCTCTCGAGCGTCAGCGCACCCGGCGGCGTCAATCCGCTCGGCTCGGACAACCGCGCCATGACGGCGATGCACGGGGCGTACTCGACCCGGTCGAGCCGCTGACGCATCTCGACCGGCAGCACGGCGGCACCGGCGTCGAGCATGGCCAGCGATTGCGGAACCGGGGCGGACGCAACAACACTCCGGCAGCGCAGCTCGCGATCGCTCTCGAAGCGCACCGTCCAGCCCGCGGCGGCATCGGCAATCTCCAAGCTCTCGACTCGCGCTGGATTGAGAACCGGAACGTTCTCGGCAACCAGCTTCGCAATCGCGGTCATCGCCGGCACACCTCGGTAGCGCGAGTGTCCCTCGCCGTCTTCCCCCCTGAATCCGCGGCACCATTCGGTCACCGCTCCGGCGCTCGTCCAGCGCTCGAGCCAATCGGCGAATTCGGGCTCCCTGCAGGTAAAGAACTGCGCCCCGTGATCGAAGCGGGCGCCGCCGAACCGACGGCTCGCCATCCTTCCCCCAACCCCCCTCCCCTTGTCGACGACGAGCACACGAAAACCGGCGTCGTCCAGCGTCCGTGCGGCAAGCAGTCCGGAGAGGCCGGCGCCCACCACCAGACAATCCAAGCGGTCATCGCCCGACCGAGCGCCGACGTCAGACATCTTCGACGTTCACCGACAAGAGGCGCACTGTCTCCTCCCAAGATCGCAACTTCGGAAAGACCAGCTCGCTGATGGCCCGAACGCCGCGCTCTTTTGCACGCTGCAGTCCCCCAACGCTCGCGAGCCGATCAAAGCCCGCGATGGTCGCTTGAAACACCGCCTCCTTCGCCGCGGCGAGGCCAGGTCCCGCAACCACCTTGCTCTCGGTCATCAGGAAGGTGTCGAGGTCGCCAAAGGCAACCAGCATCGGTTTCGGCGCGGGCGAGAACGGCAGAGTCTTCCGACCGGCGCGACGACGTAAGATGTTGCGCGCCGCGTGACGCCCCATGTCGATCGCATGGTAGGCCTGCTTGGCGATCGGTCGTGGTACGTCGGCGACATCTCCGGCCGCGAATACTCCAGGGAACCCACGACACGAAAGGTCCTTGCGCACTTGGATCCATCCGGCACGCGAGGCGTCGAATCCCGCATCCGCAACGACGTCCGGGGCCTTCGCGCCACCGGTCCAGATCGTGATGTCGCCCGAAATCCGCTCACCGTCGTCGAGCGTCACGCCGGTAGCAGTCACCCGGATCACGCGTTTGCCGCAATGCAGGCGAACCGGCATCCCGATCAAGCGGCGCCGAATCATCTCGTCGACCGCAGGCGGCCCTTCGGGCATCAGTCGTCCGCCAACCTCGACCAGATGGATCTGTAATCCGTCGCGGCCGCGGTAGCGTCGCAGTACCTCGCCCAATGCTTCGATTCCTTCGAAGCCACCGCCGACGACGATCACCGACAGCGGCCCCTTCCGAGCCGCCAGGCGCTTCAGCCTTTTCCCGATCGCGTCGCATTCCGCGACGTTGTTGAAGTGCATCCCGAAGCGGGCGGCGCCGGGGACACCGAAGTCATTGCCGACTCCACCGAGTGCGAGCACACAGTGTTCGTACTGAATCGTCGTCCCATCATCGAGCCGCAGAGCCTTGCGTTTCGAGTCGATCCCCACGAAACGCCCTTGCACGAATCGGTGTCCGGCGCTGGCCAGAATCTCTCGGCGCGGCAGGCGCAGGTCACTCGGTTTCTTCACCCCGGACACGAGCTCGTGGATGTTGGGTAGCCATTCGAACCACGGCTCGGGATCGATTACCGCGACGTCGCAGTCGGATGGCAGGTCGAGCGCCGCGCTCAGGCCCGCGAAATTCGCACCTACGATCACAATCTCGTGCCGGCGCCGCAGTCGTTTCGAGCTTCTTGCCCCCATGCCCACCAGGAAACCACACATCGCGCTTGCTGAACATGCCCTTCGCGATCTCCGTGTCATTGACGGATCGCTGTCACCGGCGATGATGCCCTATGGAACAGCCCGCCACGCTGAGCTCGCTCGACGGAGGTCGTGCGCTCGTGGTTGGAGCACGCCGCGGCATTGGACTGGCGTTCGCACATACCCTCGCACGGTCGGCACGGCTCGCCGAGCTCTACGTATCGGCGCGGCATCATCACGCGTCGAACGAGCTCGAGACCCTGGCCGCTCGCACCGAGTGCCGGATCCATCCGATCGCCATGGACGTGACCGACGAGGACAGTGTTCGGTCGGCAGCCAACTCCGTTCAAGCAGAAACCGAGACCCTCGACCTGATCGTCAATTGCGCCGGGCTCCTACACGACGGCGACGTCCTCACCCCGGAAAAGAAACTCGAGGAAGTCCAACCCAACAACCTCGAAACCCTCTTCCGCGTTCACGCCACCGGCCCACTGCTGATCGCCAAGCACTTTCAACCGCTGCTTCCACGCGACCGGCGCTTCGTCTTCGCAAGCCTCTCGGCACGCGTCGGCAGTATCGGCGACAACCGACTCGGCGGCTGGTACGGCTACCGCGTGACCAAGGCGGCGCACAACATGGCGATCAAGACGCTATCGATCGAACTGGCCCGCCGCTCCCGCCAGGCGATCTGCGTGGCCCTCCATCCGGGCACGGTCGATACCGACCTGTCTCGTCCCTTCAGCCAGCGCGTTCCGGCTGAAAAGCTCTTCACCCCGGAGCGCGCGGCACGTCAGCTCCTACAGGTCATCGACGCCCTCGAGCCCGGCGACAACGGAACCTTCCTCGCCTGGGACGGCAGCAAAATCCCCTGGTGAGGCATGGGACCGCAGATGGGCGACGCATCCCCCTTCGCTAGAGCTCCGGAGGACAGGTCGCGTCGCCCCTATACGCAAACAGAGCACCCCCGCGCCATGTAGGGGCGAGGCGACCTGTCCTCCGAAGCCTTGGCGAAGGATGATGCCTCGCCCGGCCGGCTGCGGCGATGCACCCTTCATCTGTGTCGATCTGTGTTCATCTGTGGCTCAATTCCAGGGCAGCGCGGATCGCGTGGACCAGTACTCGTCGGGTGCTTGCGCCACTTCGCTCAGCTCCTTCATCACCTGCGGATCCAGGCGGGTTGGTGCATCGACGTGGGATCGCAACTGCTCGACGGTTGCGGCGCCGGAGTTGACGACGTGGACGGAGGACGTATTCGCGACGAAGGCGACCGCGAGTTGGTCGATCGTCATTCCCTCACGCGACGCGATCTCACCGAGG
>JANQHZ010000361.1 GCA_028282445.1 Candidatus Binatia bacterium
GATCATGTCTACAAATCGGTTGAGCTTACCGGCTCTTCGAAGACGTCGATGGAAGACGCCGTCAACAAGGCGATCGCGCGTGCCGCCAAGACGCTGCACAATTTGCGTTGGTTCCAGGTGACCGAGACGCGGGGCTGGATCGAGGACTCGAAGATTGCGCACTGGCAGGTGACCGTGAAGGTCGGCTTTACTCTCGACGAGTAGACCTCGTCCAAGAGGTCGCGCCCAAGCAGGGCGCACAAAAAAAGGGCCGCCCGAATGGGCGGCCCTTTGTCGTGGCGGCTAGACGCGGGGAAAGCAGGCTCCGGGATCTCCCCGGAGCCCGGCTTTCGCCCGCAGACTCACATCATGCCGCCCATTCCACCCATGCCGCCCATACCGCCCATGCCGCCGCCCGGAGGCATCGGCGGAGCCGCCGGCTTGTCTTCCGGCTTCTCGGCGATCATGGCCTCGGTGGTGAGCAGCATACCCGCCACCGACGACGCGTTCTGCAGCGCCGTGCGCACGACCTTGGTCGGATCGATGATCCCGGCCTTCATGAGATCTTCGAACTCTTCCTTGGCGGCGTTGAAGCCGTTGGCGCCCTTGGCGTTCTTGACCCGGTCGAGAACGATCGAGCCTTCCCAGCCGGCGTTCGAAGCGATCCAGCGACATGGATCCTCGATCGCGCGACGCAGGATGTTGACGCCGACCTCTTCCTCCGGCGCAACCTTGACCTTGTCGAGCGCCGCGGAAGCGCGCACCAGGGCGACGCCGCCACCCGGGACGATGCCCTCTTCGACGGCCGCACGCGTCGCGTGCAGCGCGTCCTCGACGCGAGCCTTCTTCTCTTTCATCTCGGTCTCGGTCGCAGCGCCGACGCGAACGACGGCTACACCGCCGACCAGCTTGGCGAGACGCTCTTGCAGCTTCTCGCGATCGTAGTCGCTGGTGGTCTCTTCGATCTGGTTGCGAATCTGCGAGATCCGCCCCTCGATGTCGCCCTTCTTGCCGGCTCCGTCGACGATCGTGGTGTTGTCCTTGTCGATGACGATCCGCTTGGCGCGACCGAGGTCGTTCAAGGTGACGCTCTCGAGCTTGATACCCAGCTCCTCGGCGATCACCTTGCCGCCGGTCAGAATGGCAATGTCTTCGAGCATCGCCTTGCGGCGGTCGCCGAAGCCCGGCGCCTTGACCGCGGCGCACTGCAGGGTGCCGCGGATCTTGTTGACCACCAGAGTCGCCAGCGCTTCCCCTTCGATGTCCTCGGCGAGGATCAGGAAAGGCTTGCTGGTGCGGGCGATCGATTCGAGGACCGGCAGCAAGTCCTTCATGTTGCTGATCTTCTTCTCGTGGATGAGGATGTAGGCGTCTTCGATCACCGTCTCCATCTTGTCCGGGTCGGTGACGAAGTACGGCGACAGGTAGCCGCGGTCGAACTGCATACCCTCGACGACCTCGAGGGTGGTCTCCAGGCTCTTCGCCTCTTCGACCGTGATCACGCCCTCTTTGCCGACCTTGTTCATCGCCTCGGCGATGATCTCGCCGATGGTCGGGTCGTTGTTGGCGGAGATCGTGCCGACCTGGGCGATCTCGCGCTGGTCCTTGGTCGGCTTGGAGATCTTCTTGAGCTCGTCGACGATCGCGCCCACGGCCTTGTCGATACCGCGCTTGAGGCTCATCGGATCGTGCCCGGCGGCTACCATCTTGGAGCCTTCCGAGTAGAGCGCACGAGCGAGAACGGTCGCGGACGTCGTGCCGTCACCGGCGACATCCGAGGTCTTGCTGGCGACCTCCTTCACCATCTGCGCGCCCATGTTCTCGAACTTGTCCTCGAGCTCGATTTCCTTGGCGACGGTCACGCCGTCTTTGGTGACGTTGGGTCCGCCGAACGACTTCTCGAGGACCACGTTGCGGCCCTTGGGACCGAGCGTCACGGTGACCGCATCCGCCAGCAAGTTGACGCCGCGCAGAATCTTGTCGCGCGCCTCTTGGCTGAACTTCACAATTTTTGCAGGCATTTCTTCCGATACCTCCTGAGAGTTTCTCTTACTTGCCTTCGATCACGCCGAGGATGTCGTCCTCACGCATGATGATGTGATCTTCGCCCTCGATCTTCACTTCCGTACCCGCATACTTCCCGAAGAGGATCTTGTCGCCGGCCTTGACGTCGAGCGGAATAACCTTGCCGTCGTCACCGACTTTTCCCTTACCGACGGCGATGACCTTGCCCTCCTGGGGCTTTTCCTTCGCAGTGTCCGGGATGATGATCCCACCCTTGGTGGTCTCCTCTTCGTCCATCCGCTGGACGATCACGCGGTCCTGCAATGGGCGAATCTTCATAACCCACTACTCCTTTCCCTAACTGGTTGATTCTATTGTCGATTTTCTGATCGTCACGGCCTGGATAGGCCGTACTCCACCGCGCGGCGCGGACGCGTCGGGGTGATCCGCGAGAGTTAAGCATGCCTTACGGAGTGTCAACCCGGTACGGGTGAAATTTAATGCTCGAATCGCCGTTCAGCCCCAGAGGCAGCTTGCGGGGGGTCCGTAACGCACCTTATGATCCGCCCGTGTACATCAACGAAGACCGCCTCCAGAAGCTGTCCCGAGCGATCGTCAAGGCGATCGTCGCTCAGGGCAACGTCAAGCCAAAAGTACCGGAATCTCAGCTGGTCGACCGCCTCACCCGCATTTTCGTCGAGAATATGTTCGAAGAGCAGAAGATCGAGGAAGAGGCGGAGCGGATGCTCGATCGGCTCGGCCGTCAGGCGCAGGGAATGGACCAGCGCAAGATCCTGAACGGCCTCAAAGAGCGCATCGCCAAGGAGAAGGGGTTCTCGCTATGAGGCATTCGCGATGAAATTCTCCGAGGGCCGACAGTCCCACCTCTCGCACGAGATCGTCCGCGTCCTGAAGGCCGAAGGCCTCGCGGATATCGATCGGGAGAAATACGTCCTGCACGAGATCAAGCGGGTCTTCGAAAGCGAGCACGAACGCGGCGACCAAATCGACGATATCGTCCGCCAGAAGATCGCCTCGCTGTCGCGCAACGTTCCGCCGGGCACCCCGGAATGGGACATCCTCTACAAGCGCTACTACGAAGAAGAAGACCGCCGCCGCCGGCGGTAACGCAAGGACGAATTCACCACAGAGGCACGGAGACACAGAGATAGCCGCGCGACGTCAACGTTCGCGAATCGCTCGCGAGGCGTCTCTTCTGGGATGGCCACCCCTCGCTCAAAACGCTTCGCGAGCAGGACCGACGATCCTTCGACCGCGCCATCTCTGTGTCCTCTGCGCCTCTGTGGTGAAAAATCGGAACTTTGGATCTGGTTCGGCCCGTGCCATGCTGCAGCAGAGGCGGTGTGGTGATGTGGGAGCAGGTCACGGA
>JANQHZ010001081.1 GCA_028282445.1 Candidatus Binatia bacterium
CGCCGCCTTCCTGACCGATAGCGGCAAGGTCGTATCGGACTTGCGGCTGTTCCGCGACGCGGAGGGATTCGACCTCGATTGTGTGAGTTGGCGTCGCGATCATCTGTGCGCGGGGCTCGACAAGTTCATCATCGCCGACGATATCGAGCTCGAGGACGACGAAGCCCGCTATGCGCTGGCCTATCTGGAAGGCCCAGCCACCGATGAGATCGTCACGGCAGCGTTTCAGGTGGCGGCGCCGACGGTCTATGCGACGCAGGGGGCGACGCTCGGCGGCGACCCGGTCCTCCTCTACGGGATGTCGGATGTGGCGGGAGGTGGCGTGTTGGTGGTTGGACCTGCGCCATTGGGCGAGGCGGTACGCCGCGCCTGTGCGGAAGCCGGAGCGGTCGCGGCCGGTCTGCCTACGCTCGAGGTGCTGCGGGTCGAGGCAGGAGTTCCCTGGTCGGGCGTCGACATGAGCGAGGATACGCTGCTCATGGAGATCGGCTTGGAGGATTCGATCAGCCGCACCAAGGGTTGCTATCTGGGCCAGGAAGTCGTCGAGAGGGTCAGCGCCCGGGGGCAGGTCAATCGAACCCTGACCGCGTTCGCCATCGACGCCGCGCTCGACTCTCTACCGCCTGGGCGCATTGAAGTCGTCGCCGACGGGGGCAAGGCGGTCGGTGTGGTCACGAGCCGGGTGTGGTCGTACGCACTCGATGGTCTGCTCGGCATGGGGCTGTTGCACCGAAAGGGCCGCGAAGCCTCGGAGCTTCGCTTGGTGGCCGGCGATTCGTCTTTCCCGTGTCGGCCGATCGAATTCCCCGCCGGGGCGGCCGGGTGACGAGCGCCCGAAGCGATCCGCCACCGGCGGTGCTCTTCGAGAAGCGCGGCGCGGTCGCCGAGATCGTGCTCAATCGACCGGATGCGTTGAACGCGTACAACACCAACATGCGTGACGGATTGTACGAGGCGCTGACGGCGGTGCGCGACGACCCGGAGATCGCGGTGGCGGTTCTCTTCGGCAATGGCCGGGCGTTTTGCACCGGGGGCGATCTCGCCGAGTTCGGCAGCGCGCCGTCGCCGACGGCGGCGCGATCCATCCGATGGCAACGCGATGTTTGGGGAACCCTGTGGGAGTTGCCGCAGGTGACCATCGCCGGGGTGCATGGCCCGGTTGTAGGCGGCGGCTTCGAGTTGACGATGTTGTGCGACCAATGCGTCGCTGCGAGCAACGCGACCTTCTCGCTTCCGGAGACCGGTCTCGCGATGATTCCCGGCGTGGGCGGCACCCAAACATTGTCGCGTCTCGCCGGTCTCACGCCGGCGTTGGCGATCAATCTCACCGGCGCGGTGGTCGATGCCGGGCGCGCGCGCGACCTGGGTTGGGTTCAGCGCGTAGTCGATGCCTCGGTTTTGCGCGAGCGAACGCGGGCGCTGGCGCGCCGCATCGCGGCGATTCCCGCGCCGTTGCGGATCGCGCTCAAACGCTTGGTGAACGACGGACCTGAGCATCCGCTCGAATCGGCGCTGACGGCGGAGGGTAGAGTGGAGGCAAGCCTGCGGTGAAGAGGCCGTCTGTACGCGTGACCCAGCAGGGACGAGTCGCCACGGTTTCGATTTCGAACCGGAAGGCGAACCTGATGGACGATGGGGTCGCGCAGGGCTTGTGCAGCGCGGCGGAAGCTGTCGGCGCGGACGACTCGGTGAGTGTCGTGCTGGTGCGCGGTCGTAGCGGCGCGTTCTGTGGCGGCGGCGCCACTCAGGTGGATTGGGCGACTCCCCTGGCGGCGCTGCCGCAGCCGGTGGTGGCGGTGATCGACGGCGACGCGGTCGACGAGGGGGCCGAGCTGGCTCTCTTGGCGGACATTCGGATTTGCTCGCGTCGCTCGCGCTTTCGATTCGGGCAGATCGCGGAGGGGCGCTTGCCGAATAGGGGCGGAACCCAGCGCTTGCCGCGCGCCGTCGGTCGGATGCGGGCCTTGGACATCCTGATGACGGGCCGTTGGGTGCGCGCCGCCGAGGCGGCGCGGATCGGCATCGCGTCGGAGGTGGTGGCGTCTCAGCGACTTTCGGCTCGCGTTCGCGAGTTGGCCCGTGGCCTAGCAGTGAAAGGCCCGACCGCTCTGCGCTACGCCAAAGAGGCCATCCACTGCGGGC
>JANQHZ010001093.1 GCA_028282445.1 Candidatus Binatia bacterium
CAGGCGATTCGAACGGTCGGCAAGCGCGACGGCGACGACTATGTCATCAACGGCGCCAAGATGTGGGTCACCAACGGACGCCACGGCAGCCTCTACGCCCTCGTCGTCAAGACCGATGCCGATGCACAGCCAGCTCACAAGGGGATGTCCCTGTTCATCGCCCCCAAGGGCCCGGGCATCACTGTCAGTCGCGACATCGGCAAGCTCGGCTACAAGGGAGTCGACACCTGCGAGGTCGCCTTCGAGGACTACCGGGTTCCCGTCGGCAATCTACTCGGCGGCAAAGAGGGCCGGGGAATGCAGCACGTCCTCAACGGCCTGGAGGTGGGCCGCATCAACATCGCGGCGCGCGCCGTCGGTGTCGCCCGCGCCGCGTTCGAGCAGGCGATCCGCTACTCCCAACAACGGCAGACCTTCGGCAAACCGATTTGCGAGCACCAGGCCGTACAACTCAAGCTCGCCGACATGGCGACCAAGATCGAAGCCGCGCGACTGCTCGTCCATCAGGCCGCGACCAAGAAGGACGCCGGCGAGCGCTGCGATCTCGAGGCGGGTATGGCCAAGCTCTTCGCCTCCGAAACCTGCGCCGAAGTCACCCTGGAGGCGATGCGCGTCCACGGCGGCTACGGCTTTTCCAAGGAGTTTCCGGTCGAACGCTACTACCGGGACGCGCCGCTGATGATCATCGGCGAGGGCACCAACGAGATTCAGCGTACGATCATCGCCAAGCAACTGGTGAAGCGCTACCCCGCCTGAGCGCGCCGGCAAGCCGCCGGCCGACGCGGCGCGGCGCTACCGAGCGGTGTACCAGATCGGCGACGACCAGGCGCGCTCCTGGACGACGCGCACCAGGTCGGGGTCGTAGCATACGTCGAGACCGGCGGCGTCACCCGCTGCCAGACACTGCAGGGCCGTCCACCGACAGCTCGGGTTCTCCACGACGCGGGCGTAGTAGAAGGCGTTCCGTTCCGGCGAGAAGTCTGGATCCTCCCAAACCGCGCACAACGAATCGAAGCCCTCGCCGCTGAGCGAACAGTCTGCGCGCACGCCGGCGTCGTTGTCCGCATCGCCCGCCACCTCGAAGACGCGCTGCCTCGCCCGCCCGTCTTCGATCCAGCCTTTGACGATCTGGATCCTCTGCAAGGGCGTGCCTGCGAGAGTGTCGCTCCCCGGGTCCTTGGCAGCGTAGACGAAGAATCGGGGCGACCGCGCACCCATCGGCGTTTCGGGCAAGGTGGCCCCCATCGGCACGCCTTCGCGATAAGCCGTCTCCACCGCGTCGGACGCCTCACACAGCTCCGCGGCGAGGCCCCAGCCCCCAAATAGACGAACGACGATTCGCGGACCGCTGGTGCCGTAGACCTCACGCCGCTTCATCGCGGCGAACAGGCTCGGCCGACTGTTTTCCTCCGCCCAGACCGCGGCCAAGCCGCCCGGATTGAACACCGGACCGGCGCGAAACCCACCGCGCCCGAGGCGTTCCTCCACCTCGTCGTCGACGCTGCCGCGATGCCCGAGCCACCTGTCTTCGGCGACCGCGCCCGGGGTGCCGTTGTGGGTGTCGGTGCTGCCGATGACACCCAGCCGATACGGATTGACTCCTAGCCTTTCGTACTCGCCCAGTCCTTCCAACAAGGCGCCGCGCACAAAGTCGAGGCGCGAGACGCAGCCGCCGTTGGCGACCCCGCCGGCCCCGGTCGAATCGCCGCAATCTTCGAAGGGAGGCGCACGCAGTTTTTCGAAATCGCAAAGCTCGTCCGGCGAACCAAAGACGCCGTCGAGACCGTTGGAGCACTCCGAATCGCCTTTGTGTTGGTAGATCTCGACCAACGGTTCGATTGCCGCCCGCATCTCGGCCTGCTCGCGCTCCTCGCCCAGCGAGCCGGCTCCGGGGTACTCGACCGCAAAGGTGTTGCCGTTGCTCTGGTTGGTGTTGTGCGGAATGGCGATCGCGTCGCAATCCGCTTCCAGGTCGATGCAGTCGCGGCGCAACGCCGCCCACAGGCCCTGCGGAGTCGGCTCTTCCATGTACGAGACCGGGAACGGCACGGCGGCACCCTCGAAGATCACGTTGCGGTGGCGCGCGCTGGCGGCGGTGTTGGCGGTGTACTCGTACGCCGCGAAGGTCGTAAACGAGCACGCCTCGCTCTCGTCGTTGAACCGCTCCGCGCTCGCCACGATCTCGTCCCAAACCGAGCGCGCCGCGACCAGACAACGCGTCCCGCCTGCGCAGATCTCGGCGTCCCGCTCCGGGCTCTCGGTGGTCAGCGACGCGCCGAGCAATGTCTGCCCGAGCGAGCCATTGTCGCGGAAGGTCTCGCAGAGGGAAGCCTCGTGTCCCGGAAGCCCGTCGCTGAGACAGATATCCACTTCGCCGAGGAACTCGGCGTGATCCGTAACCGCCGCGAAGTCGAGCGGGCGGTCGAGCCGCAGCCTCTGCGTCCCCTCCCCCATTCCGTCGAGCGGCGGCAAGCGAACCTCTTCCCCACGCGCAAACGCGTAGGCATCGTCCGGCAGGTTGCGGACGTCGAAAGCGTAGGAGTCGAAGGAGAGCGCGGAGTGTACGTGGAGATCTCCGAAATACAGATTGCGAAGCGGATTGCGGTCGGCGCATGCGGCCGGCCCTTCCGTACCGCCTCCCCCGTCATCATCGCCGCAGCCGAACGCCAGGATTCCGGCGAGCAGGAGAGAGACCGCGAGGGAGCCACCGCCAGGCGTCGAAGCCGACAGTGCCGGACTGATCTTGAGTAGCCGTCTGAGGATCGTGGTGGCCATGTCGAAGGAGCTCGGCGACGCCCGCAGTCAGCCGACGTGTGCCACCATACCCCCCGACCACCGCTCAAGGAAAACACTCCGGTCGCCGAGACATCAACTCGCGCCTGATCGCGGCCGCCACCGTCATATTCTCGCGGGTGAGAGAACAATCAGGGCACAGGAGTGGACGGATTCCGGAAACCGCAGATGCACGCGGGGGGCCGGGACCGCGAGATGCGAGCCCCTTCGAGTTGGCCTCCGGGTTGCTCGCACTACGAAGCCAAATACTGCTACCCGAGAGCGAGAGGCGCATCGCAGTGGAACAGAACGAGGATTCAGTAAAGCGTCGCCACGGCCAAAAGGCGTCGGGCCGCAACGAGTTCGTCATTCTGCTGCTCGGCGACGACCCGGGCTTCCGCGTCGCCTTGGCAGACATTCTGCGCGAAGACGGGCACGACGTCCACGAGTTCGAGCACCCGGCCAAGCTGCCCTCCCTCCACAAGCTCGGCCACGTCGACATCCTGATCACCGACTACTCGTTCGGGCACGGCGAGGACGGGCTTCAGCTCAGCATCCGCTTCAATTCGGCCCACCCCGGGAAACCCGCAATTTTACTCACTGCACTCGCCGACGACGTCTACGAAGACCGGCTCGTTCATTTGAACTTCCTCCGCCTCTTGAACAAGCCACTGCGCTACGAAGTGCTCCACGAGCTGTTGCACGACACCGTAGCGTAAGGCGCGGCGCTCCGAGCGAAGGCGGGAGACGAGCTAGCGAGTCGC
>JANQHZ010001113.1 GCA_028282445.1 Candidatus Binatia bacterium
GAGGATGACGTTTTCGTCGGGCCCAACGTCGCGTTTACCAACGATCTCCTGCCGCGCGTCGAGTTCAAGAGCGATCCCTCCGAGTTCCTCCCGACGCTCATTCAGCGCGGTGCGTCGCTCGGCGCCAATGCGACCTTGGTCTGCGGAACGACGGTCGGCAGCAACGCCGTCGTCGGCGCCGGGGCCGTCGTGGTCGCGGACGTTCCGGCCTATGCCCTGGTGGTTGGCAATCCGGCGCGCGCGATCGGATGGATCTGCGCGTGTACGAAACGGCTCGACGCCACCCTGGAGTGCGAATGTGGTCGCCGCTACCGCAAGATCGATACCGGTCTGGAGCCGAAAGTCTAAACGGTCTCGTTCGGTGTCGCGGCGGAGGGGCGAGAGATGGCCGCAAGCCCACGGGCGTCCCAACGTTGCATCGGACGGACCGATCGTGATTCGGTGTCGCGGTGGCGGGTCGGGGAGCAGGTAGCAAGAAGGGGCGCACTGGTCTGGTGCTGTCGGGGGGCGGCGCCCGCGGCGCCTATCAGGCGGGCGTCCTGCAGGGGTTACTCGACATAGGAGTGCTGCCTCAGGACGGTGGGGCGTTCGACATCATTGTCGGGTCGAGTGCGGGCTCGCTCAACGCAGGTTTGTTGGCGGCGTTTGCCGACGACTCCAACGCCGCCGTCGCGGAGTTGGTCGAGGTGTGGAGCAAGGTCGAAGCGGGGAACGTGTTTCGGACGGATGTGCGTTCGCTCGGGGGGATCGGAGCCCGCTGGGCTTGGGACCTGTCCTTCGGGGGTGCGCTTCGCAGCGTTCAGCCCAAGGCGCTACTCAATACTGCGCCCCTTCGCGACCTGCTCGAGCGCATTTCGTTCCGGCGTATCGCCGCCAATGTGAAGTCCGGCGCGTTGTACGCGCTCGCGGTGGCGGCGACCGACTTGTACACCTCGAACGGCTACATCTTCCTGCAGGGACATCCCGACATCGAGCCGTGGGAGCGGAGCCGCTGGCGCATCGAGAAGACTCGGATCGGCATCGATCACCTGATGGCTTCGAGCGCCATTCCGATTTTCTTCCCTTCGATTGAGATCAAGGGTCGCCACTTCGGCGACGGTTGTATTCGCAACACGGCACCGTTGAGTCCGGCGATCAATCTCGGCGCCGATCGCCTGGTCGCCATCGGCGTGCAGGGGCCGGGGCCGCCGGAACCTCGGAAGTCGAGAAAGCTGCCGCCGCCCAGCATCGCTCAGATCGCGGGGGTGCTGCTCGACGCCGTGATGCTCGATGCGATCGAGGTGGACGTCGAACATAGTGGTCGGGTCAACCAGAGTCTCCTCAAGTGTCGGAGCAAAGACGACGCCAATCCCTTCCGCGGGATCGACGTTCTTTGGCTGCGGCCGTCGGAGCGGGTGGGCGCCATTGCGGCCGAGCTGACCGATCGGGTGCCGGCTATCGTGCACTACTTGATGCGCGGACTCGGTACCGACGAGTCGATTACCGAGCTGCTCAGTTACCTTCTCTTCGACCCGGTCTTCTGCGGTAGGCTGATCGAGCTGGGGCGGGCTGATGTGGAAGCTTCGCGCAGCGAAATCGAGCGATTTTTCGCGTAGGTGCGGCGCGAGCTTCGCGTCGGCCGCAATCCAGCTCCACCGCGGCACCGAGGTCTTGCGCTTCGGCGGGCGCGCGGAATGGAGAGAGCCGGAATCAGGCGGCAGATTGGGCGGTCACCGGCGATTCGGTGACCGCCGCGCAGATCATTCGCCCTGGTCGGCGGTGCTTGCCTTATCGGCACCGGGGCAAGCTGTCGCCGTGGTCGAAGCGGCGAAGGCTCCGACGGCGATGGTGAGGAGAGATGCAAGTACGACCCGTTTCAATAGACGCATGGTTGTGCTCCTTTTCGGAAGTTGGACTTCAGATACGAGATACATGCTCTAGGAAATCGTACGTTGTGCAAGACTCGGTCGCGAGGTGGCGAGCCTTGCAGGATGCGGGCATCTCGGTTAGCGCGGACGGACCGGTGGAGCGCGCGGCCCAGCCCGTGCCGTGTTGGCGTTCGGAGAAAGGCGGCGAGGATGAAGGTTTGGATCGATCGTGTCGGAGGTGTGTCATGGCGCCGGTGGGGTGCGCCTGTCTTCGTAGTGGTCTTGGGAGCCGCGCTCACCGCGTGCGTTCCAGCGGAGAAGCCCGGGGCGGTTCAAGTGACGACCCAGGCGCTTCCGGGGGTGAACTTCGCAAGCTACCGAACCTATGACTGGGTGAAACCCGGTCTGCGCGTTGCCGATCCGAGCGGCCTCAGCGAGCTCGAGCGGCGCGATTGGTCGATCAGGACCGCGGTGGACGAGGAGCTGCGAGCGCGTGGCATGGTGGTGCGATCGAATCAGCCGAGCCTCCTGGTCGACTACCAGATCGACTTCAAGTTCAAGCAAACCGAGTCCTTTCAGGACTATCGCGAGTATCGTGAACTCGGCGGCAAGGATGAGATGAGCAAGGCCAACGTCTTTGGTTACGAGGAAGCGACGCTGTCGATCGTGCTGATCGACCCGCAAACCGGGGCGCCGAGCTGGCGCGGGATGGCGCGTGGCGTGGCCTATGAGTCCGAGCTACCGGCTGCTCGCCTGCGCGAGGCGATTCGGCAGATTTTCCTGCAGATGCCGCTCTCACAATAGGCGGCAGTGCTCGAGGAGAGCCCCGCTGCTACGGCGAGCTGAGGGCGGCGCTCATTCTTTCGAGAATCTCGCTCAGGATGGTGCGCGAGGTCGCAAAGTTGAGTCGTACGAAGCCCCGCCCCTGCGGGCCGAAGGCCAAGCCGTCGGAAAGAGCGACACGGCCGCGCTCCAGGAAGAATCGGTAGGGATCGGGGCTGAGTTGCGCCCGGCGGCAGTCGAGCCATGCGAGGTAGGTCGCTTGTGACGCCACACATTCGATGCCGGGAAAGCGATCCTCGCAGTACGTGGCCACGAGTCTACGGTTGTCGTCGAGGTAGGCGAGCGCCTGGTCCAACCACGGTTGTCCCTCTCGCCAGGCGATGAGGGTCGCGGCGATCCCGAGGCTGCCGAGGCCACCGCGCAGGTGCGCCGGATACGCGTTGAAGCGTCGTTGCAACTCGCCGCTTCCGAAGACCGCCACGGCACAACGCAGGCCGGCGATGTTGAACGCCTTGGTGGCCGATGTGAGGGTTACCGTGCGTCGCGCGATCTCCGGTGAGACAGTGGCGAGGGGCCGGTGGGTGCAACCGGGTAGCACGAGGTCGGCGTGGATCTCGTCGCTGCACACCACCAAGTCGTGCTCGATGGCGATCTCTGCCAGCGATTCGAGCTCGCGCCGGCCGAAGGATCGACCGGTCGGGTTGTGTGGATTGCAGAAGAGGAGCGTTTTGGTCGTCGGCTGGACCGAAGCCTTGAGGTGGTCGAAGTCGATTTCGTAGCCGTCCGGATGGTGGACGAGAGGATTCACGATCAGGCGGCGTTCGCACTCCGGCACGGCGTGCAGGAATGGCGGGTAGATCGGGGTTTGTACGATCGCGCCGTCGCCGGGGCCGCTGAAGGCGTGTAGGGCGATGTACAGCCCCTGGACGACGTCGCTCAGCGGCTCCACCGAGCTGGGCTCGACTTCCCAGTCATAGCGGGCCAGGGCGCGGGCGGCGAAGGCCTCGCGTAGGCGGTCGATTTCGTCCTCGCGCGGGTACCCGAAATCCGCCAACCCGAGGCGCTCTTCGAGCATTTGCTGAATCGCGTCGCAGACCGGAAAGTCCATGTCGGCCACCCAGGCGGGCAGCACCTCCGGGCCGTAGATCGACCACTTCTCGCCGCGACGGCGGCGCAGTTCGGCGATATCGAGGTTGTCGAATTTCATCGACGGAGTGTCGGCACGAGGGGCGGACGACCAGGGCGATTCGTGTCGGATACCCGGCGGCGTTCAGGCCGACTTCTTACGCCGCGCCGTACGCTTCTTGGTGCGGCGTCGGTTCGCTTGTACGGACCGCTCTGGTCGTGCGGTCGCCTTGCGCAGAGCCGTGAGCTCTTCCTGAACCATGTCGACCATCTCGTGCAGATCGTGCAGCTTGTCCCAGTCGGCGTTGAACCCCCAACACAACTGACCGTCGTAGCTGAACAGCGCGATTCCGAAGGTTTGATTCGAGAACAGCGGGACCAGCGGATAGATCTCTTCGAGCTGGGCGCCGAGCATGTAGAGCGGCACCGGCGGGCCGGGGACGTTGGTCACCACCATGTTGTAGGCGCGTTGGTCCGAAGCGACTCGCGCCAGCTCGACCATGATGCTCGAGAAGGTGAAGTCGCTGATCTCCTCGAACAGCTCGGTCCCTTGTGCCATGCGAGAGGTTTTCAGCTCGGCCATCGTCCGCATCACAGTTTCGAGTCGTTCGACCGGGCCAAGCTCGTGGATCGGCAGTGGGGTTGCGAAATTGACGACATGGTTGCCGGGTTGTCCGCGCTCTTCGGGGCGCCTGGTGCTCACAGGCACCAGGGCGCGAAAGATGGTGTCGGGTTTGGTCTCCATCCCTCGCCCGCGCAGGAAGCGGCCGACCGTTCCCGCAACGAGAGTGAGCACGACGTCGTTGATGGTGCCGCCATGAGCCTTGGCCAGCTCCTTGACCTCGTCCAGATCCATCTTAGTCCAGTCGAAGCGTCGGTGCTGACCGAGGTCGTCGTTGAACGGGGTCTCCGCGGCCGGCTGGAGATTGGCGGTGAGAACGTGCAGGACGTCTCCGAGGTTCTCGCGCAGTCGCTCGAATGTCTGGACCGGCTTCGCCAAAGCGTCTGGGGCGCCGGCGAGGGACACCAGCGGCTCGATGGTCCGGTGGATCAACTCGTCGCGAAGCAATCGCGTCTCGTCGGGGCGCGGCCGAGCGACCCAAGTGTGAGCCGCCTCGGGCGACTCGGTCGGCTGCAGACGGAGGAGGGTCGCAATCAGGTCGATGCCCGCGATTCCATCGACCATGCAATGATGCGCCTTGAATACGACGGCGAATCGTCCGCCCTCGAGTCCGTCGACCACCGCCATTTCCCACATCGGCTTTCCGCGATCGAGTTTCTGCGACATCAGGCGGCCGGCCAGCCGCTTGAGCTGGCGAATGCTGCCCGGTGCCGGGAGGGCGGAGTGGCGGAGATGGTAGTTGATGTTGAAGCGTGGGTCGTCCACCCAAACCGGATGACCGATCAGAGGAACCGTCGCGAGCTTCTGGCGAAAGCGCGGTGCCTCGTCGAGGGCGACTTCGGTGAAGCTTCGCAGGGTCTCGAAGTCGACCTGACCACGCTCGTTGGCGAGCGAGCCGTGCGAGAATATCCCGACCGCACCGACGTGCATGCTGACGTTCTCATCCTCGAGGTCGAGGAACATCGAATCCAGGGCGCTGAGGCGCTCGTAGTGGGAGTAGCTCATTGGGGAACCTTGTCTTCTCAACCACCCCTACTCCATCTCGTCTCGGTCACCAAGCGTCGAGCGATTGGCTTGCGACAATCCCGGAGCGGGCCGCACGTTCTCCTCGTTTCGCAAAGCGAGTGACCGGGCGACCGCCGTGCGCATCCGCCAAGGCATCGTCGACTCCTCGACTGTGTGCCGGTGACGCGGCGAGGCGGCACTTTTCGACGGCAAGTTGTCGCAGGATCAGCGCTTTCTGGGGCTCTCTCGGCCT
>JANQHZ010001128.1 GCA_028282445.1 Candidatus Binatia bacterium
CGGCGTCCGCAACTTTCAGGCGCGCAACAACATCCGCGCCATGAAACCGGGCGACCTCGCGCTGTACTACCACTCGGTGAAAGAGAAATCGGTCGTCGGTGTGGCTCGCGTGGTCTCTGACCCGTACCCGGACCCGACGGCGAAAGAGGGCGACTGGTCGGTCGTCGACGTCGAACCGGCATTCGGCTTGAAACAGGTGGTGACCCTGGACGATGTCAAAGCCGTAAAGGCGCTGGCGGAGATGGTGCTCGTCAAGCAGTCGCGGCTGTCGGTCCAGCCTGTGCGCAAGGCCGAGTTCGACGCCGTCGTCAAGCTCGGGGGCAAGCAGAAGCTCTGACCCAGGCGGTATCCGCCTCATGTAGATGGGGATGGTGCATCGGAGCGATGTTGGCTACTGTGTGAACGGTTGTTGCCATGACTAAGCGAAAAAGATTGCGTCGGCGATCGGCGGAGGACAGTCCGTCGATGTTGAAGCCCCACGAGGTTGGCCAGATGCGTGCGGCGGGCAGGTTCGCCGCCGAGTTACTGGACAGCGTCGAGGGGGAGATCCGAGCCGGGATGACGACGGCGGATGTCGACGACTTGGTCGACCGCCTGACCCGCGAGCGCGGCGCGCGCAGCGCGCCATTCGGGTACCGGGGCTTCCCGGCGCACTGCTGCACCTCGATCAACGAGGTCGTTTGTCATGGAATCCCGACCCCGGAGCGAGTCCTGAAGGAAGGCGATATCGTCAACGTCGACGTGACGCCGATCGTCGACGGCTTTCACGGTGACGCCTCGCGCACCTTCGCGATCGGCGACGTGAACCAGATCGCGCAACGCCTGGTGGAGGACACCTACACCTCCTTGTGGCTTGGAATCGCCGCGGTCCGCCCGGGAGGGCGAGTCGGGGACATCGGCCACGCCATCCAATCGTTCGTCGAGCCGCGCGGCTACTCCGTCGTGCGCCAGTTTTCGGGCCACGGGATCGGGCGCACCTTCCATACAGCGCCTGCCGTCATGCATTACGGTAGGCGCGGCGAAGGGGATGCGATCAAGCCGGGTATGACCTTCACGATCGAACCGATGATCAATCTCGGTGATTGGCGATGCGACATCCTCGGCGACGGTTGGACCGCGGTGACGGTCGATCGCGCGCTGTCGGCGCAATTCGAGCACACGGTTTACGTGACTCAACACGGGGTGGAGGTGCTCACTGCGGGGCTGCGTGAGACCGATCGGTTGGCGGAGCGTGCGATCGACGTTCCCGACCACGTTCGTATCGGCGGTCTCGCGGCAGCAGCGGATCCGAAGGTGGCATCAGCCGCGGGCTGATCCCCGACGGTACGATGCGGATCGGATTCAACGGAGGCGGCGGTCACCGCACCGTCGGTCGGGTTCGGGCTGAGACGCCACGGCCAGGGGTGCGCCCGTCGCTTCTATTTGCGATAATCGTACCGGTGCGATGGCAACAAAATCGCTTTCGATAGGCAGCTTCGAGCTGGAGCACCCGGTCCTGGCGGCACCGATCGCCGGATTTACGGATCTAGTCTTTCGGGGCCTCGTACGCGAGCTCGGCGGGTGCGGATTGATCTACACCGAGATGGTATCCGCCGGCGGCTGGATCGACGGCCGCATCGAGCCGCGGCGCCTTGCCGGAGTCGC
>JANQHZ010001133.1 GCA_028282445.1 Candidatus Binatia bacterium
AATCGAGTTACCACACCGCCGACATCGCCGCCGCTCAATCGGCCGACAGCAACTGGCACTCGGTTTCGGTCTCGCTGGGTGCCCGCCTGTGCCGCAACGACATCCGCAGCCGGCTCGCCGCAGCGGGCGCGCATTGCTCGTTCGACGGCCTATACCTCGTCGACGGCAACCAGCATGTCGACCACCACACCACCGCGGACCACGTATCCCCGCACTGCACCAGCCACGAGCTCTACAAGGGCATCCTGGGCGGTCGAGCAACCGGAGTATTCAACGGCAAGGTCGTGGTCCGCGATCAAGCGCAACGCACGGACGCGCAGCAACTCAACAAGAACCTACTGTTGTCCGACGGGGCCACCATCAACACCAAGCCGCAGCTCGAGATCTTCGCCGACGACGTCAAGTGCAGCCACGGCGCCACCACCGGTCGTCTCGACGAAGACGCCGTTTTCTTCTTGCGATCGCGCGGCATCGATGAGCAGTCGGCCCGCAGCCTCTTAACCTACGCTTTCGCCAACGAGATCGTCGAGCGCGTCGATTCAGAGGCTGTCCGCGCCCCTCTCGAGGAAGTAGTGCGCGGCAAGCTCGACGGCATCGTCAACGCCGGGAGAGATCGATGACCGCCACCGCCACCCTCGCCAAGCCCGAGCCGGCGACGACCGGCTTCGACCCGGAGGCGCTGCGGGCCGACTTCCCGGCGCTCCATCAGGAGATCCACGGCCATCCGCTGACGTTTCTAGACAACGCGGCGTCGAGCCAGCGTCCGAACGCAGTGATCGATGAGATCGCACGCTTCGATCGCAACGACTACGCCAACATCCACCGTGGCGTTCACGAGCTCAGCCAACGGGCCACCAAGGCGTACGAAGGAGCTCGAGACAAGATTCGGCAATACATCAATGCGCGCGACCGCAAGGAGATCATCTTCGTCCGCGGCACGACTGAGGCAATCAATCTGGTGGCGAGCTCCTTCGTTCGCCCGTCGCTCAACCTGGGCGACGAAATTGCCCTGACCACCATGGAACACCACTCCAACATCGTCCCCTGGCAGATGGCTTGCCGGGAACGTGGAGCGGTCGTGAGGGTCGCGCCGATCAACGACCGCGGCGAGCTCGAGCTCGAGGAGCTCGAAAAGCTGCTGACACCTCGCACGAAGCTACTCACCCTGGTCCACGTGTCGAACGCCCTCGGAACCATCAACCCGGTGAAGGAGATCGTCGCGATGGCTCACGAGCGCGGAATCCCCGTGCTGCTCGACGGTGCTCAGGCGATCCCACATATGCGCGTCGACATGCAGGATCTCGACTGCGACTTCTACGCGTTCTCGAGCCACAAGATGTTCGGACCGACCGGCGTCGGCGTACTCTACGGCAAGAAGGAGCTGCTCGAAGCGATGGCGCCATACCAGGGCGGCGGCGACATGATCAGCGTGGTGACTTTCGAAAAAACCTTCTACGCTGGACTACCCGCCAAGTTCGAAGCCGGCACTCCGAACATCACCGGCGGGGTGGGCCTCGGCGCCGCCATCGACTACCTCGAGCAACTCGACTGGGACGGTGCGGTCGCCCACGAGAACGAGTTGCTGCGCTACGGTACGGAGCGACTGTCGGAGATCCCCGAAGTGCGCCTGATCGGAACCGCCAACCGCAAGGCCAGCGTCTTGTCCTTCGTGGTCGACGGAGTCCATCCGCACGACATCGGCACCATTCTCGACCGCGAGGGAGTCGCCGTCCGCGCCGGTCACCACTGCGCGCAGCCGGTCATGCAAAGGTTCTCCGTGCCCGCGACTACGCGCGCTTCGCTCGCGTTCTACAATACCAAGGAAGACGTCGACGCCCTGATCCGCGCTCTGCGCAAGACCATTGAGGTATTCAAGTGAACGAAGAGCTACGCGACCTCTACCAGGAGGTCATCATCGAGCACAGCAAGAGGCCTCGGAACTTTCACGCGCTCGCGGCGCCGGCCCGCTCGGCCGACGGCTACAACCCACTCTGCGGAGACACGGTCAAGGTCTACGTCGAGATGGACGACGACCACAAAGTCGCCGACGTCTCGTTCGAGGGTTCCGGCTGCGCCATCTCCACGGCCTCCGCCTCGGTGATGACGGAGATCATGAAGGGCAAGAGCGCCGACGAAGCCGAGGCGCTGTTCAACAGCTTCCACGAGCTGGTAACGCGTGGCGAAGCTTCGGACGACGAGATCGACGCCCTGGGCAAGCTCGCCGTGTTCGGCGGAGTCAGCGAGTTTCCGACCCGCGTCAAGTGCGCCACGCTCTGCTGGCACACCCTGCGCGCGGCGATCGCCGGCGAGGACGCCCCCATCACCACCGAGTGAGAAGATCGGAGAGAAGACGTCATGCATTCCTACGAAGAAGTCGAGATCTCGCGCGACTGTGAGGCGATTCAGATCCCGGACGGAATCGCCACGACCTTGAAGGCCGGGACTCCAGCGGTCATCACCCAGTCTCTCGGCGACACCTACACCGTGCAGACCCCTACCCTGGGCGGCCTCTACCGCATCGCCGGAAAGGATGCCGACGCGATCGGGAAGGCGGTCTCCAAGCCCGAAGGCGGTGCCGACATCGACCCCAGCAAGCCGATCGACGAGGAGCTGATCTGGAATCAACTCCGCAACGTTTACGACCCCGAAATCCCGGTCAACATCGTCGAGCTCGGCCTGATCTACAGCCTCAACGTCGAGCATCTCGAGCAAGGCGGCAGCAGGGTCGACGTACAGATGACGCTGACGGCGCCTGGGTGCGGGATGGGCGACGTGATTGCCGCCGATGCCAAGCTCCGCATCGAGAGCGTCCCCGGCATCGAACAAGCCGACGTCGAGGTCGTCTTCGATCCTCCCTGGAATCAGGAGATGATGTCGGAGGCGGCCAAGCTCGAGCTCGGCATCTTGTAAGAGTCGACGAGCGTCGCGAAGAAGAGACTCGCTACTGGCTCACCAGCTCTCGACCGGCTGAGCCAGCTCGATCGTCGGCGAAACCGGAGTCAGGGTGTCCTCTCCGGCATCGACCGCTCGTAGGGCCGGCTCCGGCTTTGCCACTGACTGGCCGACCCGATCCGTCTCCGGGTCCCAGAACACCTCCGATACCCACATCAGCATCATCGGATCGTTCTCCCCCTCAGGCATCGTACTGCCTCAGTGCAGCCTCGTCGGGCGACAAGTTGCGGTTGATGACATCGAGCAACTCTCGACTGCTGGCCCGCAAGCGGCGCGTTACGCTCGCCTGCTCGGGAGTCAGAGCGCCAAACTCGCCCTCGTGCAGGAGGTCGGAGTACCCGATGATGACGTTGAGCGGAATTCGGGAGTTGTGAGACATGCTAGAGATGAACTCCGCAGTGATCTGTTGGGTCTGATCGATCTGCTCTGAGAGGGCGGAGTTCTCGACCGCCAAACCGGCCAGGTCTCCGATTCCTTCCGCGAAGGTAGCGTGATCCTGGGAAAACACGCACGTCCGGCGTGCATAGCCCAAGATCATGACACCGAGGAGCTCGCTGTTGCGCCGGATCGGCAGCAACACCGACGCGTTCAACCGCAGATTGCGGACGACCGATTCGGGCAGCAGCTCGCGGGGATCCAACAGAACAGCCGCCCCCAGACCCGTCTCGCGAGAGAGTAGTTGCGAGATCTTCGCGGGCGACAGTCGAGTCGTAGAGAACCACCCCTCGCTGCGCGATGCCGTACCTGCCGCGGCAACCGGCACGAACGAGTCGGAGGCAGGCCGCCAGACGAAGGCCAGGCAGGTGTCGCATTCCATCGCCTCGATGGCGAGCCGACAAAAACCGTGCAACCTCTCCGGCAGCTCGATGCATGCGTTCGCAAACTGGACATCGTCGTCCCCGCTGCGCGCGTCGATCGCCCCCTCGACCAGGTTCAGCAGCTCCTTTGCGCCCCGATCGATCCGATCGACGGTGTCGAGCTGATCCCTCGACAGCTCCCCAAAGGTCCCATCCGACAGGAGGTCGGCGTACCCCATGATCGCATGGAGCGGGGTGCGCAACTCGTACGAAAGAGCGGTCAGCAGGTCGTGCCCGCCTTTGCGGCTCTGCTCGAGCTCTTCGCTCAGTCGGGCGTTCTCCATCGCGATACCCGGCAGGCGAACGACGCAGGACGAACCGCGCGTCCGATCCGTTTCGACCCCGATCTGCCCCCCGTGGGCATGAACGATCTGCTGGGCGAGAGCGATGTCGCCGTCGGCATTTTCGATCGGGCGCCCGAGCAGACGAGCGGCATCTTCGATCTCCGCGGCCGCGCCCTGCTCACCCACCATGACAGTCACGTGTTCGCCGGTCAGCGCCGTGCGGACCACGACCAGACCGCCGGTCGACGAGTGCTTCACGGCGTGGCTGAGAATCCCGCCGAATCCGCGCTTGAGGAGTGCTCGATCGCCCCAGGTCAGGGGCACCACCGGATCGAGATCCAAACCGGTCGCAATCCGCTTCACGTTGAACGCCGGTTCGTAGTGCTTGAAGAGGTCCAGAACGACCCGATTGACCGAGGCCCACTGGGGTAGAATGTGTCCCGCTTGCTGCAATTCGACTCCCTGCATCATCGCTCCCGTCTTGCTTTGCCTCCCACAGCGCCATGGACTGCTCCAAGTGCCATGCCAGTTCGAAGCAGCCCCGAAGACGGGAAGTCTC
>JANQHZ010001134.1 GCA_028282445.1 Candidatus Binatia bacterium
CTTCGCTTCGGCGGCTTCGCCACGGTGCCGCTACCGGACGTCGACCGCGCTCTGGTCGAAATCGAGTACTGCCTCGACACGCTCGGTCTCGACGGAGTGGTTCTGCTCGCAAGCCAGAGCGACGGCCGCTATCTCGGCGACCCAGCGTTCGACCCGGTCTTCGAAGAGCTCAACCGCCGCGCCGCGGTCGTCTTCGTCCACCCGACCATTCCCAAGTCTAGCGAGACGATTCCGATCGGAGTGCCCGGCTTCGCAGCCGAGTTCACATTCGACACCAGCCGCGCCGCCGCCAATCTCATCTGGACCGGGGCAATGGAGCGCTATTCCAACATCCGGTTCATCCTCTCGCACGCCGGCGGAACAGTGCCGTTCCTGGCCTGGCGTTGGTCACTGCTCGAGCTCCACCCCATCACCGGACCCGACCTGGCCAGCCGCGCACCGCAGGGTGTCATGCACTACCTCAAGCAGTTCCACTACGACACCGCACTGTCCGCCAACCCGCACGCCCTTCGATCGTTGTGCGAGCTGGTCGAGCCCAAACAGATTCTCTTCGGAAGCGACTTCCCCTTCGCCCCCGAGCCGGTAATCGACGCGTCGATTCAGGGTCTCAGGACGTTCGACGGCTTCGACGACAATGCAAGGACGCGCATCGAACGCGACAACGCGCTCGACCTGCTTCCCGAGCTGGCCCGGCGACTCGGCCAAGCTCCGCGATAGAACCGCAGCGATCGAAGACACCGGCGCACCGCGAGATTCTCCGGCGCGCGAAGAATCCGGACGAACCGGTCTTTACTGCAACGCTGCGATGGCCTCCGCCATCGCTACCGTGCGCCGGGCGTTGTCGACGTGAAGGCTCTCGATCATGCGGCCGTCGACGGTGACGACTCCCTTGCCTTCTTTTTTTGCCTCTTCGAAGGCTGCGATGATCTTCTGTGCGTCCTCGATCTCCTTGAGGCTTGGCGAGAAGACGTCATTGCAGGGAGCAAGCTGGCTTGGATGGATCAAGGTCTTGCCGTCGAAGCCCAGCTCTCGCCCCTGATCGCACTCGGCGAGGAAACCCTCTTCGTCCTTGATATCGTTGTAGACGCCATCGACGATCACTTTGTCGTGCGCCCGCGCTGCGAGTAGACAAAGTTGCAGGCTGGTCATCAGTGGCCTGCGACCGCGCACCTGGGCGCAATGAAGTTCCTTGGCGATGTCGTTGGTGCCCATCACCAGCACGGTTAGACGCGGATCCGCTCCGGCGATCTCCTCGGCACGCAACACCCCCTCCGGTGTCTCCATCATCGCCCACAGCGTCGTCTCTTCGGAGGCGCCCTGTTCTTCCATCAGCGCGACCGCCTCGGCGATCATTCCGGCGTTGCTGATTTTCGGCACGAGAATCGCGTCGGGCGACGCCTCGACCGCCGCCTTCATGTCGTCCTTGCCCCAGTCGCTGTCGAGCCCGTTGATGCGGATGGCGATCTCGCGATGGCCGTACTCGCCGCTCGCCGCGGCCTCACATACTTGCCGCCGCGCCACCGCCTTGGCATCCGGAGCGACCGCGTCCTCGAGGTCGAGGATCAGCCCGTCGGCAGCCAGCCCCTTGGCCTTCTCGAGCGCCCGGGCGTTGCTCCCCGGCATGTACAACAGACTGCGCCGAGGACGGTCGTTCGTGCTCATGTCGGATCGGTGTTCGAGTGTCGAAGGCTTCGCAGGATGTTCAGAATCCGTAAGCCTGCTTTAGATCGTCGTCGATCTCGGCCAGCATCTTCGCCAACGACACCATCACCTGACACTGCTTGTAGGTGGCGTCGTCCTGCATCTTGCCGTCGATCATGACCGCACCGGTGCCGTCGCCCATCGCTTCGATCACCCGCTTGGCCCACAACACTTCCTCCGCCGGCGGCGAGAAAACCTTCTTGGCAACCGCAATCTGCGAAGGGTGTAGCGACCAGGCGCCGACACAACCCATCAGGAAGGCGTTGCGGAACTGATCCTCGCAGGCGATGGAGTCTTTGATGGCTCCGAACGGACCGTAGTACGGCAAGATACCGTTGGCGTTGCACGCATCCACCATGCGCGCGATCGTGTAGTGCCAAAGGTCCTGCTGCACAGCCGCCCGCGGCGCGTCTTCGTTGTCGGGATCCGGGTCGGCGCGGACGACATAACCGGGATGCCCGCCGCCGACGCGCGTTGTCTTCATCCGACGCGATGCGGCAAGATCGGCCGGTCCGAGCGAGAGTCCCTGCATGCGCGGGCTCGCAGCGCAGATCTCCTCGACGTTGGCGACCCCGGTCGCGGTTTCGAGAATCGCGTGTACCAGCAACGGCTCTTTGAGGCCCGCCTTGGCTTCGAGCTGGGCGAGCAGTCGGTCGACGTAGTGAATGTCCCAGGCGCCCTCGACTTTGGGCACCATGATTACATCGAGCTTGTCGCCGATTTCACCGACCAGCCGGACGAAGTCATCGAGGCCCCAGGGTGAATCCAGACTGTTGACGCGCGTCCACAGCTGACAGGCTCCAAAATCCGTATCCTTGGCGATCTTGATCAGGCCCTCGCGGGCATCGATCTTCTTGTCGGCCGCGACCGCGTCCTCGAGGTTGCCAAGCAGCACATCCACCTTGGGGGCGATATCCGGGACCTTGGCCGCCATCTTCGGGTTGCTCGGATCGAAGAAGTGGATCATCCGAGACGGACGAAACGGGATCTCGCGCGGCGGCTGCGGCGCGCCAAGCGCGAGGGGCTTGAAGAAGTCTTTCGGGCTGCGCATCGGGCACTCCTCTGTTTCGAAATTGCCCCCGTACGCGCTTCGCGCTCCGGTGGGCTCGACCGGTCGGGCCAAGCCCGATCGGTCTCCGTTTTCCTCTGTTTTGGTATGCCCGCTTTGCGGGCCCAGTCACTGTGTTCGATTGTCGATAGTCGGCGACTCGGCCGCCGGCGCGATTCTGCAGAGAACACCCAACGGATTGCCGCTGCTTGCGAGCGCGCAATCTACGCGGGCCCAGGGCCTGAAAAATCTATATGTGGTGGGCTTTGGGCCATCAAGGCCCCCACGGTCGGCTCGCAGTCGAGTCGGCTAACCGACCGCTGCATTGGGGAAAAACATCGCGATCACGAGTGGAGCCTGCTATCGTTCACCATCCGTCGGCAGGAGCGGAAGGGGGTCCTATGACGAGTGAGACAGCGCTATCGCGCGACAAAGCCCGGCAGCTCGAGATTGATAGTGTTTCGCAACAGCGCGCCGGCTTTCTGTACAACTGGGGGCCGCAGGCATGGATCGACATGGTCATGTCGAAGCGCATGATCGTCGATCGAGCGTGGCCGCTCGTCCACTACACCTTTTTGCCCATCCTGCGGATGACGACCGACGCGCAGCGCATCGACCTCGAGTTCGCCAAAGTCCGCGAGCTGCGCGAGGAGATTTCGTTCTTCGACTCGCCGCGAGAGCGCTGGCGCAAGCGCTACGGTAATTTCGTTCGCGAGGCCGAATGGGCGTTGCTCGAGCTGCGCAAGCACTTCGACCAGAAGCAGTACGAAGACATCGTGGTCGGCACCAGCGTCGCCCTCGCGCACGAAAACTCCGCGGACTTCCTCAAAATGATGAACAGCATGAGCGATCAGGCGGCGAGCGAGAAACCGAAAGGGGACGGCCCGCGCAAACCGACCGGTTTCCAGAAGTTGGCCTTCGACATGTTCAATCCGGCAGGCTTCCTCACCGGACCGGCCGAGGTCACCGAGCTCGACCCATCGACCGGATCCGCAACGATGTTCGTACCCGACTGCGCCTGGCACATCTGCGCCAAGGCCGACACCCTGCCGAATCCCGATGCGTTGCCCGAGCAGGGCTGTCTGCTGATCTGCAAGGCGCCGTTCGAGAGGCTCTTCGCCGGGGAAAACGGCGGACTGTCGATGGAGTTCGAACCGCACCTCCCGGACACTTCTTGCACCGTCCGCATGCGCTGGCAGCCAAAGAGCGCATAGTGTCGATGTCGAAGCTCTACCGGTTCTTTGCGCGCGAGAAGCTTCTACTGCAGCAAAGCCGCGAGTTGGCGAGGCTGCGCGACGAGGTCATCCAGCTCCGATCCCAGAACGAAAAGATCAACCGAGCGATGCGACGCTGCTTGACCTGCGAATATCGACTCGATGCCCTGGCTGAATCCTCCGACTCGGCCCGCGCCCAGCAGCCGTAGGGGACGCAGGCAAGGCGGCGTTCGCCCACTCAAGGGCCTTCGTCCGGATCTTGGATCGTGCCGGATGCAACGTGACGCTCGAACTCTTCCCGGCTCAAACCAAGTAGATCCATGAACACGGTCGCGTTGTCGGCGCCGATCGCGCGACCGGCGTGTGATGTGCGCCCCGGAGTCGCGGTCAGGCCGGTCGGGATCCCGTCGGCGACCACCTGACCGCGCGCCTCGTGAGCGATCGTTTCGAAAAAGCCTCGCGCCCGCAGGTGCGGATCGCGCTGGTACTTGTCCTCCGCCGTCTGCACGACCCCCGCCGCAACGCCCGCATCCTGCAACAGGTGCATCGCCCGGTAGGCCTCGTGTTGCTCGGTCCACCCTTCCACCCGAGCATCGAGCTCGGCTCGATGGTGCAGCCG
>JANQHZ010001160.1 GCA_028282445.1 Candidatus Binatia bacterium
CGATGGGCAAGCGCGAGGCCTTCTACAACAGTATCGACCCGTTCCCGGCCAACCTCGCCTTCATCGGATTGGTGATCAGCTCGAACACCACCGACGGACTCGATCTCGAGGGTGTGCTCGGCTCGGTGACGGTGACCGACGTCGAGGCGCGCGACTCGGTGTACGACGGACTCGATATCCGGGCCGATGGCGATGTCACACTGACCCGTGTCAACGCCCATCACAACGGTAACGACGGTGTCGAGATCTATATCCCGGGGCACGACTTCGAGCTGCGCAACACGCTCTTGCCAAACCAGGACAGCAGCGATGCTCAGGCGGCGATCAATGAGACCGGGCGACGGGGTGGAACCGACGACTCCAGTCAGCGATGCTTCGCGAACGCCATTGGTCCCAACAACTTTCCATCGGTCTTTCAGCGAGGCGCGACCAACACCTATGAGCCGTGGCCGCCGAGTCCCGGTGCAGACAACCTCTGCGGCTTCCCAGCCCCAGTTCCCGGCGCGCCAAGGCTCAATGAATTTGCCCTAGGCGCTACAGCGGCGTTCGTTGAAATCTACGACGGCGGTGCTGGTAATACATCGCTGGACGGCCTCGTCCTGGTCCTCTACGGCGAAGATGAGCGATCATACCGGGCCTTTGATCTCGACGGGCAATCGACCGGTAACACGGGATACTTCGTGCTGTGCGACGATTCTGGGGCAGTTCCCAACTGCGATCTGGACGAAACACCCGACAGCAATCTGATCCTGGGCGAAACCACCGCTGCGGCACTGTACGCCGGTGACGACAGCGATTTCCCCAACGGAACGCTGGTGACCGACGTGGGCGTGATCGACGCCATCGCGAGAAACGAGAGGCTAGTGGAGGCGGTGCTCATGCCGCTCCGCGGCCGGCCGCGGGCGCCAGATGCGCGCTGCCCGAACGGCGCCGGAGGACTCCGCAACAACTTCGCTTGGGCGAGCTTTAACCAAGTCCCGAGGACTCCAGGGGAGGCCAACACCTGCCGGTTCGTCGGCCCGGCAATCATCAACGAAATCGATGTCGACCAAGGTACGACCGACGCTGCCGAGTTTGTCGAGCTCTACGACGGAGGCAGCGGCTCGACCGATCTCAGTGACCTGGTCTTGGTGTTCTACGATGGCGCCGACGACACGTCGTACGCGGCGTTCGACCTTGATGGCTGGTCGACCGACAGCGACGGCTATTTCGTGCTGTGCGGCAATACGGCCAACGTCGCCAACTGCGACCTCGACGTAACGCCGGACAACGAGCTCCTGGTCGATCGTGATGGGGCGATCGTTCTCTACAACGGAGATGCGACGGGATTTCCGAATGGCACTCCGGTGACATCGACCGGGATGATCGACGTCGCGGTGTACCACATCAGCTTCGGCAATGTGTCGATCACGGATTCGCAATCGACCGACAATGGAACGTTTGACGGTATTCCGGCCAACGATGACGAGGGGTTTCAGATCGACGTCCTCAACGGCCACGTCACCATCGAGAGAACGCGCGCCGAACGTAATGGCGCGACGGGATTTGACATTCAGCCGCTCGAAAATGGGCGCATCCTTTCCCTCACGGTGACCGAATCCTCGGCGATCAACAACGGATACGACGGCCTACAAGCACAACGCCCAGGTCGACGCACGGCTGCTCTGCAGAATCCATCCGGCGACAACGAGCGTTGCGGAGATATCATCATCTCGGACTTCGAAGCACTCGATAACGCTCACGATGGTATCGAGCTGCTTTGCAGCGACGGCGTCACCGGCACGCACGTCTTCCTGGAGGACATCGTATCAATGCGGAACGGTCGGGTTGACGACCCGCGAGGCCCTACCATCGGCGACAGCGAACTCGGAGACGGATTGCTCGTCAACATTACCAGCACCTATGACGCTGACGCTCAGCCTCTCAATGTAACCCTGCAACGCGCGACGGTCTCCGACAACGGGGAAGGCATCGAGCTGCGCAAGACCTTCGACAGTGTCGTGGAGATCGGTGATATGACGCTCATCGACGTCACCGCCGACGACAACGACCAGAGCGGCATGGAGCTCAACCTCTCGGGGGATCTGGTTCTGACGCGCATTCAGGCGAACAACAACGGCCGGGCGAACGTGAACGATTGCAATCACGACGGCATCGACATGAACGCCAGCAATGGCGAAGCCCTGATCCCGGCCTCGATCGTAGCCACCGACATCGTGGCGATCGGCAACTCGAAAGACGGCGTGCAGCTCTCGGCAGTCGGTCCGATCACCGTGGACGGCATCTACGCCGCCAACAACGGAACTGTTGGTTGCCTCGACGAGCGTGCGTATGGTGACGTTCCCGCCAACCACGGCGACGGGCTCCAGGTCAACGGCGACAGCTTCATGGAGACTCCCGATGAAGCCGTATTCGGCGTTGCTGACCTGACTCTTACGAACTGTTTGTTCGAGGACAACGTTGATGACGGCGCCGACATCCGCATCAACGGCGATGTGGCCGTCAGCGATTGTGAAGCCAACCGCAACGGCGAAGACGGTATCGATGTCACAGACTCCAATTCAAACGGAGTTGACACTCGCGTTGACTATTTCCCATCTGGCGACCTGATCGAGAATTTCGGTTTCCAGGCCTTCACCGCGGCAAGCGTGTCGCTCGACGGCATCAGCGTCACCGCCAACCATGACGACGGCGTCGACGTCGGCGCCCTGGGCGCGATCGACATGAACGACGTCTGCGCGCTCGAGCACACCCGCGCCGAGCCGCGCCGTGGCGAAGGGATCGTAGTCAAGCTTACCGGCGGCAATCTGACTGCCACCAATGTGACCAGCAGCGGCAACCTGACCGGCTTCGAGCTGCTCGAGCTCGGCACCGGTGCCTTCTCGATCTCGAGCAGCGCGCTGACCGATAACACCGGCGCCGGGATGCGCAGCGGCGTCGACAACAACATCACTGCCACCAACAACTGGTGGGGCGCCGCTGATGGCCCCGGCCCCGGCGGTAGCGGAAATCCGGTCATCGACGGCAGCTTCGGCGGCGGCGACGGCGCGATCACCGCCGCGCCCTTCCTGACCGAGCCGATCGGCGTCGAAGAGTGTCCGGAGCGCGCCCAAGATATCCGCGACTTTCTGGACGGCCTCGGCACGATCGAGATTGTGCTCAGCGCACCGCCGGCGGACGATACGCCGTTTCCGTTTACCGACAGTATCGTCATGGCACCGGCGACGCTCAACGGTGGGACACCGGACTTCGTGCTGCAGGATCCGTCCAATCCCGGCCAGATGTTTATGCGGGTGCCGCCGGGCAACTACAGCGTGATGCAGATGGTGCCGCCGGATTGGGAGATCGGCAGCATCGAGTGCAGCGAAAACGTCGACGAGAACTCGACGCCGACGGGGTCTGGAGTGAGCCTGGTGCTGGACGAACGTGAAACGATCATCTGCACCTTCGGCAACCGCCTCATCCCACAGCCGGATGGAACCGAGTGCAGCGACGTCTCCGCGTGTACTTCGGGCAACTGTGTCGACGGAGTGTGCTGCGACCAGGCGTGCGACGGCGAAGATCAGGCGTGCAACGTCGCCGGCAGCGTAGGTTCTTGTATCTCGACGCTCACCGCTCCGGCGCCGACACTGTCGCGCGGTGGAATGCTGGCCGCGGCTCTGGTTCTGCTGCTGGCGGGCGCGATGGGCATGGCGCGTCGAATTCGCGCGCTGCGGACTGACTAGCTTGGCTTCGAGCCG
>JANQHZ010000078.1 GCA_028282445.1 Candidatus Binatia bacterium
TCCTGCAATCAAGACGTTGCGGCCGAAAAAGGCTGCGATTTTCAGGTAATCGCTAGTGCCGACGCGGGGTTTTGGGTTGTCGATGTCGTGCAAATTTGCACGGCATGAAGGCGGCGCTCCGACAAGATCCTGACGCTAAAGTGGCAAGCGACGAGGCAGTCAACGCATCAACCGATGATTTCCGGGGGTTGCATCAGAGGGAATCATGGATAGCATCTGACGTGCCGGCTGTTCGCCGACTCCAAACGTCTGACAAAGCAGGTGGCGCCACTTCGGGCCCCTTCAGATCAATGAGCTATCCCCTCACGACATACGTGCGGGCTCTGCCCATGTGGTTGCGCTACGCGCCGGTGGTACTCGCGATTCTCGCCGTGGCGCCCGCAGGCGTCGTGCCGTCGCCGAGCCGACGACCGGGCTTGTCCGCGCTCGACATGAAGCCGGAATCGGCGCACTCCAGTCCCGACCCCGCCGAGCTCTTGATGACCGCGCTGACTCGCTGCGGCACCCCGCTGAGCGGAGACGAGCGTCGGCACATCGCCGACTCGATCGTCCGCACTGCCGGCCGACACGGCTACGACCCGCTCTTCGTGCAGGCGATGGTCGAGGTCGAGAGTACTTGCAGCCCGACCGCGCGTAGCCGTGCCGGAGCGCTCGGGCTGATCCAGGTGAAGCCGTCGACCGCCCGTGCCGTCGCCGCCCGCGTCGGCATGCGGTGGCACGGCCCGCAGCAGTTGATGAGCCCGGCGATCAACTTGGAGATCGGGGTGCGCTACCTGGCTGAGCTGGAGGAACGCTTTGACGATCCGTACCTCGCCGTTGCGGCCTACAACATGGGGCCGACACGGGTCGCAGGAATGGATCCCCTTCGAGCCCGGAGCTCGCGCTACGTTCGCAAGATCATGAGTCGGTACGAGGGCCTGCTGCAGGAACATCTCGCAACGCCCTCTTGAGCGCCGCTCCGCTCTCCGAGCGTACGAGTGCGCAAGGGGCGAGGCGCGCAGGACGATTCGTCGCTTTATCGGTCGCCCGGTCTGTTTTTGCTTGCTTGACACAAGCGAGATGTGACAAAGGGGCTGCTATGTCGTCGTCCCGCGCGAAACTATACGGTCGGTCGTGACCAACGTCGTCGATATCATCGCGTCGGGGGGCGTCGTGCTTTCGGCGAGCTACCCGGAGTTTGCCGATGTCGTGGCCAGGCTCGTCGACACGCTGGTCGGTCGCGGGCAACTGCCCGAATCGCTCCGCGATGCCGCGATCGCGGCGGTTTGCGAGCGCGAGGAGTTGTCGAGCACGGTCATGGTCGAGATCGGCGTAAGCATACCCCACGCTCGGCTGGAAGGCGTCGACGGAGTCATCGGAGCGATGGCGGTATCGCCGGACGGCGTCTATCAGGCGATGACCGGTGTTCCGATTACCATTGTGGTGTTGGTGCTGTCGTCGCCCGACCTTGCCGGCGATCACCTCAACGTCCTTGCCGGGCTCTCGATGCTGTTACAATCGGAGACGGTGCGAAGCGGGGTGGTCGTCGCCGACGGCGATTCGACCGTGCTGGAGCTGTTGCGCGAGCAAAGCGCCCGCACCTGAGCTGCACAGTGGTTACGTCTCAGAAGGTGTAGCTGACTTCGGCCCCGAAGGTGCGCGGCGGCGAGAAGTAGCGGGTGATCGACCCGAAAGACGACTGGATGGGCGTGCCCTCGTTGAAATAGAGCTCGTCGCTCAAGTTCTTGCCCCAGAGGGCGAAGTACATACTGGACTCGAAGAACTCGTACGTCAGCCTGGCGTTGAACAAGTGGAACCCGTGCTGGATGAGCGGTCTCACCTGGTACGAGAAGAGGTGGAAGCTGTCTCGGTAGGACCAGCTCACCTGGGGGATCAGGGTTCCGTCGAACACGTCGGACCCGAGCTCGATTGGATAGGCGTACTGCGCGATCAGTGACGATTCGAGTCGGGGCACGCGGTCGAAGCCCTCGCCTGAGCGGTCGCGATTGCAGAGTCCTTGCTCGAACTCGAGCGGATTGCAGAGCCTCAGGTCGTCTGCCGCTTCGGGAAAGCTGTCGTAGGTCGCGTCGATCCAACCGAAGCTGCCGTTGACGCTCAGTCCGGCGAGCGGGATCGCCTGGAACTCGAGCTCGAAGCCCTGCACGGTCGCCTCGGCAGCGTTCTTCGTCACTCGTTCGATCCGCACGTCGGTCGGGGCCCGCAACCCCGTGGATCGCCGCCGGCGTGTCGCCGCTTCCACGCCCAGTGGCCCGGATATGCCTCCATCCATGCGCCCCCCCGCCGCAATCGTGTTCCGAACCTCCTGCGAAACACTTCGGCGGTCAAGGAAATTCCCCAATTCGACCGGGGATTTGCGCTTCACGGAATATTCATGCTGCGGAAACTACGTAGCCCTTGAGTTCTGACTCTCGAGTAAGATATGGAAGCGGAATCTACTGACAGGTCAAAAATGGAAAGCGTCGCAGTCGAGCAAGAATCGAGAGAGTCCAAGGGCGATCGGACCCGTGCGAAGATCATGGCGTCGGCCGAGCGCTTCTTTGCGATGAAGGGGTATTCCGAGACCCGGCTCGAAGACGTTGCGGAAGAG
>JANQHZ010000148.1 GCA_028282445.1 Candidatus Binatia bacterium
ATCGGATGGAGCGGGCGCGCAGTCTCCCACGCGACGTACGTGAAGTAGAGCAGGAACGCACCCGCCGCGAGCGCACCGACGACGGCTGTGGGTGCTCCCAGCTGGACGGAGAGGACGGACACGGCGATCAAGCCGACCAGCGGGTAGATCGACCGCACGCCGGTTTCCAGGAGCAAGACGACCATGGCTGCCAGAGTTGGCAGGACGATGCCCACCGGCCCCTTGGCCAGCGTGCCCCAGATCATTCCACCGTAGAGCAACGTCAACGGCAGCGCTCCCGGGCGGACGCGCGACAGGTAGAGACCTACGAACGACGCGGTCGTTCCGAAGGCGAGGGTCATGTCAATCCTGGCGCTGACGGCGGCGCGCAGCCACTCGAAACTGGTGAGCAGCGCGAGTGCGGATAGAAATCCCGCCAGGGGAGATCCGGCGCTCACCCCGACGGCGAGTAGCATCAGCGCCGCTGCGCCCGACTGCAGCGCCGAGGGTGCGCGCACGGTCGCTTCGTCGAGCTGACCGCGCACGTCGGCGACGAACGATCCGAGCCAATAGAAGAGCGGCGGCTTGCGCGGCGTCTCATAGGCGTTGCGCAGCGGCAGGACGTACCGTCCCGCGACGACCACATCTTGCACGGCGATGGCCTCGCGCGGCTCGCCGCGGCTGTGGAACGAGCTGTCTGCGAGACTGAGTAGCTGCAGGCTCGCCCAGATGGCGATCAACACGAGACCGAGCGGTAGTGCGAGCAAGAAGGAGTCGGTCCTTGCGGTCGCGCCCGGGCTCGAATCCCTCTCCGACTTAGAATCCACCGCCGCCCCTTCGTGAAATCATCCGCTTGGCAACGAAGCTGGCCGACGTCGGCGCTGAATGCAACGCAGCCCCGTGTATATAAGAGGCTTGGGCTGAGGCTGAGGCGAGGCTGAGGGTGGTAGTCGCGCGAAGCGCGACGTCCATTTCGGTCACCGACGGCCCGACGCTGGACTTTTGGCGGCGATGCGGGTGCACTTGGTTGGCGAAAGCGAGACTCCGACCGTGCCGTGGCTCCTGCCAATCTTCTGCCTGCTTCTGGCGTTCCCTTGCTCCTACGCCGCGACCGCCGCGGCGGCGGCGCGCGATTTGCCGGTCGCGGTGGAGGCTCGTGACCAGATCGAGCAAGGCTGGCCGATCGCGGTCAACGTTCCCTTCGCTCGCGGTGAGCTCGCCAAGTTGGCGCCGCTCGCACTGGCCGCGGGTGGGCAGGCGCTTCCGACCCAGGTGACGCCGGTTTTGCAATGGGGCGACGGGTCCGTGCGCTGGCTTCGCCTCGATGCCGTGCTGCCGCGGCGGTCGCGCGGCGCGGTCTCCGTCGCGCGACGACCGTCGCCGGCGCCGAAGAGACCGCTGCGCATCGTGGAATCCGAAGACGGGGTGCATGTCGACACCGGGGCGATCGCCTTCGAGGTTCCGCGCAAGCGCTTCGCGATTGTCGAGAATCTCCGCCGTGCTTCCGGTCGACCGGCGGTGGCGACGGTGCTCAACAACATGATTGCCGACGGCGACATCCACGCCGCCGGGGTTCCCCGGTCGCTGCGTGTGACTGCCGCTGGACCCGTCCACGGGGAGATCGAGTTGCGCGGCAGTCTGGGCTCGGACTTCGAGTACCTCGTGCGCATTGCGGTCGACGCCGGCAGCAGCTTCGTGCGCGTTCTACACACGTACATCAAGACCGGCGGGCGGATGGAGAGCACGGCCGAGCGGTTGTCGATCGATCTTGCCTTCCCAGCGGCTGCGACCGGGCGCTACGCTGTCGGGCGGGTCAAGGCGAAGCCGCTGGCTGGCGAGATCGGCGATTCGTCGGCTTCGGTCTTCGCGCAACCGGACAATCTGAAATACGAAGTCGACGGCCGAGAGGTCGACGGTAAGCTCGCCGGTTGGTTTCAGCTCTCCAACGGCGCACGCACGGTCGGATTGGCGGCGCGGTGGTTCTGGCAGGAGTACCCGAAGGCGGTCTCGATGGGAGCGCGCGGAATCACCTACGACCTGTGGTCGCCGCGCGGCGGTCAGGCCCGCATCGGACTCGGCTCGGCCAAGACTCACGAGTTGGCGCTGTGGCTGACCCCGGGCCCGCTCGACCGGTCGGTTGCCGACGCCGCAGCAACGCCCCTGCGCGGATTCGTCGAACCGGCCTATCTCGCCTCGACCGGCGCTCTGAGGGGGGCCATCGATCCAGGGCCGACGTCGTTTGACCGAGCATTGGCGTCGGCCGCGGCGCGCTATGACGGTCGCAACGCCCGGGAGCGATGGGTGGACTGTGGCAAGGTTCGATGCGACGGCGCGGCAAACTCGGTTACCCGCACCGGAGCCTTCGGAATGCTCAATTGGGGCGACTGGAACTTCCCGGGCGAGCGCGACACGGTCAAAGGGACGGACGCCTGGGGCAACCTCGAGTACGACACCGCCCAGGTGCTGGCGCTGACGCACGCGGCGACGGCGAGCGCGACCGTCTTCGACCGCATGGAGGCGGCGGCTCGCCACTTCATGGATGTCGACACCATTCACGCGTTGCCGGCGCGCCCGGAGTGGGTCGGAATGAACCATCCGAAGAATCCGCTCCACTTTAGCTTCGAGCTCGGCGGGGTGGACCTTGGACATACGTGGAATGAAGGGATTCTGTCCTACTACCAGCTCACCGGCGACGTGCGTGGGCGCGAGGTCGCGCTCGGCATCGCCGATTACCTGGTACGTCGCCTGCGCGACTTCATGCGCGGCAACCCGCGCCAGTGGGGCTGGCCGCAGGTCGCGTTGGTGAGCGCCTACGACATCTCCGGCGACCGACGCTATCTCGATGCGGCGCGGTCTTACGCTACCTCGGCAATGCGCGCGCATCCGCCGAGCGTCGCGCAGTGGAAGATGGGCATCCTTGCCGACGCACTCGCCTACACGCATTCGTATGCGGGTGGCGACGACATTGCTCGTTGGCTCTCGATCTACGCCGACGAGGTGAAGAAAAAGCGACCGCGGGATTCTCGCTTCTACCCGGCGGTCGCGTACATCGGGCGCGTCGCGGACAACCCGGATTGGGTCGAGCTTGCCCGCGCTCGCGTCGCGCGACTGGATCTCGGCAATTGGGGCAAGCCGTTTACCATCCAGGGGCGGATCGGCCTACGCATCGAGAGTCTCCTGCAGTGGGACGGCACCGCGCCGTTGGCTCGCTAGCGCGACATCACCACTTGGCGCCTTCGGTGACCCGAACGCCTTTGCGCGAGGCGCGACCCTTTCGCAGCAGGATATACAGAGCCCCGGCGCCGCCGTCGCACGGCCGCGCGCTGGTGAAGGCGAGGACGCTGCGTGCCCAAGTTCCACGCGAAAGCCAGTCGACCAACTTGCGTTTCAGTACGGGGACGTTGTCGGGGGAATTGAGGCCGCGGCCGTGGACGATCAGGACGCAGCGCTCGCCATCCCGCAGCGCGCGCTGCAGGAAGCCGGAGACCGCGTCCCTGGCTTCGGCGACGGTCATCCCGTGCAGGTCGAGGTAGCGCCGAAACGCAAAGTGCCCGCCGCGCAGACGGCGGATTAGACCGCGGTCGACACCGGCGGCGGCTCCCTCGAGGAACTCCGTCGTGTCGGTGATGTCGAAGGCGCCGTTGCCCGCCACCAGGTCGGAGAGCTCGGCGAGCGCTTCGACGTCGGGATCCTGGACGATGCGCGGCTTGGTCTCGCGTACCGGCGTCGGCCGTACGGCGCGCGCGTGCTCGGCGAGCGGTTGCACGCCGATCATTGCGTCGGCGAAGAGGTCGTCTCCGCTGGGGGCGGGCTTGGGTGGGGCGTCGACCGGCGGGGGGACGCGTTCTGGGCTGGGCGGTGTCTTTGCTGTGCCCTTGAGTCGTTTGAAGGGGGAGTTGCTGAACGTACCGGGCTGCGTCGGTTTCCGGTGACTCGACTTCTTTTTCCGACGGGCCATACCGAGAGTGTTTCATTCTCGCCTGGGTCGCGCCAGTTGGTCGGTGCGGCTGCGGTGGCGCCGCCCTCTCGACTCTCCATTCGCGACGTGTTCCAACAGGACCATGTCCGCAACCAACGCTGCCGGCGAAGCCGCTCTCGTCGTCGAGCGCGACGAGGCGATCGCCTGGATCACCGTGAACCGACCCGAGTCGCACAACGCCCTCAACCGAGCGGTGTGGAGCGGTCTGAAGGACGCGGTCGTGGCTCTCGACCGAGAGCCGGGGGTGCGGGTGATGGTGGTGCGGGGCGCCGGCGACAGGGCTTTCATCTCCGGCGCGGACATTCTCGAGTTCGATCGTGCTCGCGCCGATGTCGATTCCGCCCGGGCGTACGACGAGCTTTCGGAAGCGACATGGGAGAGCGTGGAAGGAGCATCGAAGCCGGTCATCGCGATGGTCAATGGGCTCTGCTATGGGGGCGGCGTATCGATCGCCGCGAGCTGCGACCTGCGCATCGCCGCTAGCAATGCCCGTTTCGCGATTCCGGCGCTGCGGCTCGGGTTGTCGTACCCGGTGGCGGCGGTCGAGCGGCTCGTACGGCTGGTCGGTGCGGCATCGGCCGCCGATCTCTTGCTCACTGGGCGGGCTTTGGATGCAGCGGAGGCCTTGCGCATCGGTCTGGTCCACCGCGTCGTCGACGAGGCGCAGCTGGAAGCGGCGGTGCGAGAGACGGCCGGTCAGATGGCCAGCGGGGCGCCGCGGACGCTCGCCGCGCACAAGTTGGCGATCCGCGAGGCGTCGTCGGCGCGATCCGAGCGCGATCTCGACGCTCTCGCGGAAGCGATGCGGCGCTGTTTCGACTCCGAGGATTACGCCGAAGGTGTTCGTGCATTTGTCGAAAAGAGGCAGCCCCGCTTCAGCGGACGCTGAGTCGGTAGTCATTCGCCATAGCGACTCGCAACGTTACGAGCGTCCTGGTAAAATTGTCGCTTGACGACCCACATGACCGCCCGTAGCCTCGTCCGTGAGGAGGTTGTGGAATGCGATCGAACGTACTGTTGACGGTGATGGTTGGGCTGCTGCTTGCGACGGCAGCTTCGGCGCTCGAGTTCCGCGAGGAGCCGTACCGTGTCGGCATTATCGATGTCGGCGATCCGGTGTTGCTCGAGTATC
>JANQHZ010000151.1 GCA_028282445.1 Candidatus Binatia bacterium
CTCGCGACAGTCCGCCGCCGCGAGGCTGCCGCGCCGACGCCCGAGGTAGAGAGCGGTCAACAGCAACGCGGTCAGTTGTGTCACGAACGCCTTGGTCGACGCGACGCTGATCTCAGGGCCGGCGTGGGTGTAGACCACGGCATCGGCTCGGCGCGCGATGCTCGAATCGACGACGTTGCAAATGGCGGCCGTCGGTGAGCCTTTCTCTCGAGCCGCTTCCACCGCCGCCAGGGTGTCGGCGGTTTCCCCCGACTGCGATACCACCATTACCAACTCGCGGTCGCCGAGAATCGGATCGCGGTAGCGGAACTCACTGCCGTAGTCGACCGTGCACGGAATGCGCGCCAGCTTCTCGATGTAGAACTTTCCGACCAGGCAGGCGTGCCAAGCCGTTCCACAGGCGACCAGGTCGATGCGATCGACTCGATCCCACCACTCTCCGCCGAGATCGAGCTCGTCGAGACTGACGTCGCCGGCCTCGAGCAGTAGGCGTCCGCGCATGGTGTCGATCATCGCCTGCGGTTGCTCGTGGATCTCTTTGAGCATGAAGTGCTTGTACCCACCCTTTTGGGCGGTTACCGGATCCCAGGTGATGCGGCGCGGCGCGCGCTCGACCGGCGCGCCGTCGAAAGACGACAGACGGACACCCTTGCGGTCGATCTCCGCCATTTCGCCATCTTCGAGGAACAGCACGTCACGGGTGTACTGTAGGAGGGCGGGTACGTCCGATGCGACGAAGTTCTCGTCCTCCCCGAGTCCGATGACGATCGGGGTCGCATTCTTGGCCGCCACCAGCTTGCCCGGCTCATCGCTGCTCATGACGACGATCGCGAACGATCCCTCCAGCAAAGCGACGGTCTTGCGCGTCGCGCCGGCCAGGTCGGCGCCGCCTTGCATGGCCGCATCGATCAGGTGGGCGACGATCTCGGTATCGGTCTCGGAGGAGAAACTCCGACCGGCCTTTTGCAGCTCCGTACGCAGCTCGAGAAAATTTTCGATGATTCCGTTGTGGATCAGCACGACACTGCCGGCGCGATGCGGATGGGCATTCTCTTCCGACGGGCGGCCGTGCGTCGCCCAGCGAGTGTGCCCGATGCCGTTGTGCCCCGGCACCGGCGACGCGGCGAGAACGTCGGCCAGATTTTGCAGCTTGCCCACCGAGCGCCGGACGTCGACGCTGCCGTTCTCCATCACCGCGATACCGGCCGAGTCGTAACCGCGGTACTCGAGCATGCGCAGCCCGTGCAAGAGGACGTCGCTGGCCTCTTTCTCCCCTACATATCCGACGATTCCGCACATCGATGAATCACGTCCCTTCGCGCATCCGCCGGCCGACAGGTCCCTGGTCGACGAGGCCTCGACGAAAAGAGGCAGTGTACGGCGTCGCCGATCGATTCGCCAGCGTCAATCGTCGGTCAAGCGTCGCTCGCGTCCGCACCGGGCGCGCGTTCGGCGCGCCGCTTGATGATGTCGACCGCCTCGCTCGGCGTCTCCGCCGCATCGAGCAGCTCGAGATCGCCCTCGTCGATGGTGCCTTCGCGCAGCATCGAATCGCGAATGAACTGCCGCATCGAATCCCAGAAGTGGTCCCCCATGACGACCACCGGGAACGACTCGATCTTGCGCGTCTGCATCAGCGTCAAGGCTTCGAACACCTCGTCGAGTGTCCCGAACCCGCCCGGAAACACGGCGAAGCCGCACGACAGTTTGACCAACATGACCTTGCGGACGAAGAAGTGCTCGAACTCGACGAACTTGTCGATATACGGATTGGGAACCTGCTCCATCGGCAAGCTGATGTTGCAACCGATCGAAATCCCGCCGCCCTCCTTGGCGCCGCGGTTGGCGGCCTCCATGATGCCCGGCCCGCCGCCGGTAACGACCGAATACCCGGCGAGCGCGAGTAGTCGGCCGGTCTCACGCGCCAGCTGATAGTACGGATGGTCCTCTTTGAACCTCGCAGAGCCGAAGACCGTGACGCACTCGCCCAGGCCCTTGAGCTCGGTCTGGGCATGCAGCAGCTCGACGAAAACCCGCCCGGCGCTCGCGAGCTCTTCGTCGTAGGAACGAAGCTCGCGTAGAAAGTTGCGCTCCTCGTCGTGTCGAACACTGATCAGGCGACTCATGGCCGATTACCTCACCACCAGCCGAGCGGCGGATCAACCGCAAGTCTCAACAACCCGTCCACGTGAGAAGGGGGTATCGAAAATGAATCATACCGAGAATGAGCTCCAATCAAGGCTGAGGCGAAGGCGAGGCGAAGGCTGAGGATGGTAGGGATGCATCGGGCACGGCAATAGCCGTCGCGCTCCGCGCGACCACCACCCTCAGCCTCGCCTTCGCCTCAGCCT
>JANQHZ010000196.1 GCA_028282445.1 Candidatus Binatia bacterium
CGACGGCCGGACCGATCAAGAACATCGGTCCTTGGGTGCCGTGATCGGTGCCGTTGTCGTTCTGCACGATGCGGCGGCTGAACTCGCTCCAAACCAGGATTACGACCTTCTCGTGCAGATTCTGGCGGCCGTCGGTCTGTCCCAACGCCATGTCTTCGAGATCGTCGAGGAAGATCTTGATGGCGGACGACACCTCGTGATGCAGGCTATAGTGCCGGCCCTCGGGATCGCCGCCGCCCTGGTCGGAGTGGTTGTCGTATCCGCCGTTCCGCACCTGGAAGAATCGCGCGCTGACGTTGGGCTCCCCTTTGGCGACGCCCCAGATGATCTTGGCGACTTCGCGTAGGTCGCGCGCGGTAGAGGTTCGACCGCCGAGGTTTTCATCGTCGTACTTGTCACTGAAAGTCCCGCGATCGGCCTCGTAGTCGCTGTGGAGCTGAGGGTAGCTCTCGGCGGCCAGCGAAGTGGCGACCCCGGTATTGCCGATGAACTGCGTCATGCCGCTGCCGTTGTTCGCAGCGTCTCCGTAGATGGCGTCGAAGGCTGCCTGCTTGGCTGCCTCGTCGCCCTTGTACTCACCGTCGTAGGGGAAGCCGAATCGACTCAGCCGTCGAATCGCGAGAACGCTGGTATCGGTCTGTTCGAGCTCTCCGGCGACACTGCTGTTGATGGTGACCGCCGGGATGTCGGTCGGCGCGTACTCGTCCTCCAGGTGGCGGCCGATCCATCCCTTGCCTCCGACGAGGTTGCCGAGCGGGTCGCCGGTCTCCCAGATGCTGGTCGAGACGTCGTGCGATAGACTCGCTTCCGGGTAACCGCATCCCTGAATGACGGCGAGGTTTCCCGCGTCGTAGTAATCCCGGAAGATCTGCAGGCCAGGGTGGAAGGACAGTTGGGCGCCGGTGTTGGGATCGCTGAACGGTGTCACCGGCATTGCCTGGTCGAGACCCTCGATACTTCCGCTCCCGGGGCCGGCGTCGAGGCGCAGGCCGCCGGAATCGTTGCGCCGGGCGGCCTCGTAGTCGGTGCGCAAGGCGCCGCCGCCGTTGTTGTAGGGAACGACGGTGTTGAGGCCGTCGTTGCCGCCGTCGAGAAAGAGCGAGATGAAGTAGCGGTCTCCGATGGTTTGTGCCATCGAGCGCTGCAGTAGCGGCCTCCCGAAGAAGCTGGGGCCCATGAGCCCTCCGGCAGCGGCCAAGCTGCCGCGGCGGAGGAACTGTCGTCTTGAAATTGCCATTGGCTGTCTCCTCGTTGGCCTAGTGGAGCATGTAGGCGGGGGACTGCAGGACCAGGCCCACCAAGCCGCGCAGCTTCATGTCGCGAGTATCGTAGTCGCTGAAGTCGACGTTGCCGCCGCCTCCATCGGTCAGGTAGTCGACCAGCGCGTCGCGTGCGGCGCTGCCGTTCTGGAAGGCGTCGCCGACCCCGAAGAGCGAGGTGACTTCGTCGACCACCAGGTTGGGGTCGACGTCCGGAGATTCGGCGAAGTCGAACAGCCTTTCCGGCCGGAACGTCGTCTTCCCTCTGCCACGCGCGGCGATGAGGTCTCGCGCAAAGCCGAAGCGAGCCAGCATCGTCGAGCTGTTCATCCAGGAGCCTTCCCAATCCCAGCCGAAAACGCTTGGCGGCTCGAACAATAGCTGTCCCATATTGTTGAGGCCTTCGCTGATCTCGTCGTAACTACCGCCGTTGATGTACTGGTAGCGGCTCTTCAGCTTCATCTCGGCGATGCGCAACGTCGAGATGACGTAGTCGACGGGCCACTTCACCGACCGCTTGCTGGGGTCGGTGACCGGCTCGTAGAACTCGTCGCTGATGATGATCTCGCGCAGCAGGTCGGCAACGATGAAGTTGGTATCGAAGTTCGAGTCGCCGACCATCGTTTCGACGTAGGAAACGCTGGGGTTCGGATCGGCGAAGTAGGTGATCAAGCGGTACCCGACCCAATGCGCGACGGTGTTGCGGCCGGCGCTGTCCTGGTGCGCGAAGATCGCGTTCATCACTTCGTCGATCTCGGTCTCCCAATTGGTTCCCGCGGCCGCGCCGAAGTCGTATCCGCTCGGGCCGAAAGCGGAGTTGTCCTTGAAGATGACCTTCGGACCGCGTTCCGGGTAAGGGTCCTCGGGGTCGCCGGTGCCCTTGTCGTGGCGGCCGTCGTCGAAGTACGCCTCGTCCTTACTGTTGACGCGCCATCCGGTGAAGGCGCGCGCGATCTGCACGATGTCTTCCTGGGCGTAGTTGGCCACTCCGTCGAGGTCGAAAACCCCGAGACAGAAAAGCTCGAGGAGCTCGCGCGGGTAGTTCTCGTTCGGATTCTCTTTTCGATTCCGAACCGTATCGAGAAAGTCCATCATCGCAGCGTCGCGATTGATGCCCGCCAACAGCACGCGCAGATCGCCCTTTGCGTTCACCCGAAACAACCGGTTCTGATTCGCCATCTGAATCGAATCGCGCACGACTTCGTTGCTGGTCGCGAAGTGGTCGTGCCAGAACAGCACGAGCTTTTCCTGCAGCTGGAGCTTGGTGCGGATCATGTACTTCACCCACTTGTTGTGGGCGAGATCCATGCTCTTGTTGCGCGGACGAAACCTCGACGGCCTGTAGCCGAGCAGTCGGTCCGCGGCCTGGCCGCGAGTTTCGTTCTTCCCGACGATGCGGTCTACGTCTTTATCGACCGCTCCGAAGCCGAAGCGCCGAAGGAGATGACGCGCTTGCGCCTCGGTAAGGACTGCGTTGGGGTTTCCCATGGATGAGGGCTCCTCTGTTCTGGTTCAATCGGTGCCGGGCACCCAGCCGGTCTGGGGGGCGCCCGCTTCGATCCACAGCTCGATCACTTCGCGAAGGGTCTTGTTCAGCTTCCGATTGTTGAGTGGCATGCGTGAGCCGTAGCTGGCGTCGGGGAGATCGTCGTCGATCTTGCGAAAGAGAAAGCTCGTCTCGGCGTTGCCGCTGGTGCCGGGAGGATTCGGCGCATCGACCAGCATCCATCCGGCGCCGGATGCCGAAGGGTTGGACGGGCCGATATTGACCAGGTTGCCGTAGGATGCGCCCGACTCGAGCAACAGGTTGGCGATTTGGGTTTGTGAGTCGTGGCACCCGCTCAGTGCGCAGCTCTGGTTGAAGATCTGTCGTTGAATGCGGTCGAAGGTTCCGGTGAATAGCGCAGTCGGCTCGCATCCGGCGGGATCGGGGATGCACGTGAACTTGATCTTGTCTCGGTCCTTGAAGATCCGACCGTCGATCACTTGTGAGAGTGCAGTGAGCTTGACCTTCTTGCGCCTCGGGCCGCAGCGGTTGTTGCCGATCGGTCCCTTGATGGGAACCAGGATCGTGGTCGGGGTCGTGCAAATATCCGCGGTCGTGGTCGGGGGCTGGATGTCGTTGTCGATTGCGGTTTGCAACGCCTGGAACGCCGGATCGAATTTGGGGTCACCGTTGTCGAGGGCGTTGTCGACCGTGAT
>JANQHZ010000212.1 GCA_028282445.1 Candidatus Binatia bacterium
GGAGAAGCTGACGGAGACGATGTCGCGCAGGCAGTAGGTCGAGTGAATGAAGCAGAACTCACCGGACAAGCCGATGCGGTGCTCCAGCTTGCGGTTCCAAAAGCGCCGGCCGGACGGGAACAGCAGTTTGTCGTCATCGAGCAGGAGGGAGCGGCCGACATAGCTCGGTACCCCGCGCGGCGGCACGCGATAGACCTGGTGGCCAAGCATGGAGTCGATGAAGAACTTGCGGTGGGAAGGGACGTCGCGAATGCCTTCCGGCTCGAACGCGAGCCATTTGTCGAATACGTTAGCCGCTGCCGGCCGCGCGGCTGGAGTCGGCGCGGCTTCGGCCGTCGGCTCGGTCGCCGGCGGGGTATCTTCGTTCTCGGGCCGACAGCCCGATGTCGAGACGAGGCAGCAGGCGACGAGAGCGGATAGGGCGAGTCGGTGCGGTAGCATTGGCGCAGTCTGCGCCAGACTGTCCTGCACGTAAAGCGGAAGGGGGCGGCGATCTATTCTTGTCGGCGCTGCGGTGCTTGCTGGCGCGTGCGCTCCACCCCGTTATCTTGACAAGCCTGGCGGGCGCCCCGTAAGTCTGGCGCTTATTCGACGACTATCAGCGCCGTCCACGGGACGGCGCTATGCCGACTGGGAGGTTCGTATGGAGGCCTTACAAGGTATCTTTCGCTGGGCTCACGTGATCGCCGGGATCACTTGGATCGGGCTGCTGTATTTCTTCAACTGGGTCAATTCCGGTTTCGCACCGACGATGGACGCCGAGACCAAGAAGAAGGTGGTTCCGGAGTTGATGCCGCGCGCTCTCTATTGGTTTCGCTGGGGAGCCGCTTATACCTGGGTCACCGGAGTCCTGCTGCTGCTCTTGGTGTTCTATCATGGTGGGTTGATGTTTGACGACCTGGGCGCATCGTGGACCGCCTTTGCGATCGGGATGGTCGCGGTGACCTTTCTGTCCGTCTTCGTGTACGACATGCTGGCGAGCTCGGTGCTCAAGCCAACCAATGTCGCCTTCTGGGGCGGTGTGGTGCTAGCGACCGCGGTCCTATTTCTGTACGACCTCGCCGGGTTCAGCTTCCGGGCGATGGCGATTCACCTCGGCGCGCTGTTTGGAACCAACATGGCGTTCAACGTCTGGTTCCGGATCTGGCCGGCGCAACAGCGGATCATTACCGCGACCAAGAACGGCGAAGCACCGAACGCCGACGACGTAGCGCTGGCCGGGCTTCGCTCGAAGCACAACACCTACATGTCGGTGCCACTGGTCGCGTACATGATCAACGCCCACATGACCTGGGTTCCGGGTGGACCGATTGGTCTGGGCGCAATTGTGCTGATCGGCTGGAGCATCACCTACATGCTCTACAACAAGGCGGGCCAGGTGAAGGGATTCTAAGCCTCGCTCCTTCGCGACGTTAAAAGGCCGGTGCGACGGATCGCACCGGCCTTTTTTTCAGTAGGCGATGTCGACCGTCGCCGTCCCGCTGGCTGCGAGGGTGACCTTCTGTTCGCGGGTTCCTAGCTTCTCATGCCAGGTCCCGACGACATAGTCGCCGGGGGGCACGTTGGTGAGTTGGACGGTGCCGTTCTCGCCGGAGATCCCGAAGTAGGGGTGCGTCAGCACCGAAACGTACGCCTGCATCCAGGGGTGCACGTCGCAGCCGACGCGGATGCCGATTTCGGCCTTATCGAAATAAAGGGTTCGAGTCGAATTCGGGCGGCTCATCATGAAGTTCCATGCCTTCACGGTCTCGGGCCGTCCACGGACGTTGTGAGCCTCCGGGTCGCTGTTCAGGAACTCGAGAGGCTGGCCGGCCATCAGCGCGGCGACGCGGGGGTGGTAGAGGCACCCGCGCTGATCGATCACGACCGGCTCGGTTGGAAACTTGAACTTTCGGTCGCCCAGGCCGCTCTTGATGTAGACCAAGGTGTTGGCCAGCTTGCCGCCCGCCACTTGGACGGGCTGATCGAAGACGGGTGCGGAGTACTGGTCGGCGCAGCGACCGGACGCCGCCATGTTGATTTCCACCGGCTCCGGCACCTCGCCGGCGTAGCTGACGGTGGCGGTGATGCTGCCGGCGGTGGCTTGGTCGACCGGAGTGACCTCCGGTTGCGGCGGCGGGCCGGAGGAGTCCGAGCACGCCGTGGCCAATGCCGACAGAGTGACAAGAATTAGTGAACGTCTACACTTGAAGATGAAGTTCCGGGTCACGATCGCCTCCTTCACGAATCGCTGGAGCGGATGCAGGCGATCCGTCTCCTTCTGTGTGCTCTGAAACCTGCTGGGGCGGGACTGTCGGCCCACCCCGCTCGTGCGTTATACTATAGGAATGGCCGAACCTGGCGAGCCCAGTGCAGCATCCGAGAGCAAGGATCAGGACGCCGAGGCCAAGCTCGCCAGCCTCGCCGCCCGCCCGGGCGTCTACCTGCTGAAGGATCGCAAGGGCAAGGTCATCTACGTCGGCAAGGCCAAGAGCCTGCGCGCCCGAGTGCGGACCTACTTCCGCGGTGGAGACGAGCGCTTTCAGATCGCTTTTCTCATGAAGAAGGTCGTCGATTTCGAGACCCTGGTGACGGAGACCGAGAAGGAAGCGCTGATTCTCGAGAACAACCTCATCAAGCAGTACAAGCCGCGCTACAACGTTCGACTGAAGGACGACAAGTCGTATGTGAGCGTCAAGGTTACGACGCAGGACGAGTGGCCAAGGGTGTTGGTCACTCGCAAGATCCGCCAGGACGGTTCCCGCTATTTTGGGCCTTTTCACTCGGCGTACAGCGTACGCGAGACGCTCGATACGATTCGCAAGGTGATCCCCCTGCGCACCTGCAGCGACGGAGTGTTCCGCAACCGCTCACGCCCCTGTTTGGAGTATCAGATCAAACGGTGCCTGGCTCCCTGCTGTCTGCCGGTGGAGCGCGACGAGTACGATCGTCATCTGCACGAGGCGATGATGTTGCTCTCGGGCAAGCGGGTGCAGCTGGTCGACGAGCTGCGCACCGAGATGGCCGCCGCGGCGGCGGAGGAACGCTTCGAGGATGCTGCGCGGCTGCGGGACCGCCTTCGGGCGATCGAGAAGACGCAGGAGCGGCAGCAGGCGGTGTCCCACGGCGGTGGGGACCGCGATGTCGTCGGGTTGTACCGCGAAGGGGCCTTCTGCGATGTGCAGATTCTCTTCGTTCGCAACGGCAAGCTTACCGGCAACCAGAGCTTCGCGATCGATGACTTCGAGCTCCCGGACGACGAGCTGGTCGGGGCTGTGCTGACACAGTACTACCAGGGCGAACGCTACGTTCCCGACGAGATCGTCGTGCCCATCGACCTGGAAGATCGCGAGGTGCGGGCCGAGTATCTGTCGGAACGTCGTGGGCGCAAGGTGCAGGTGGTGTGGCCGCAACGCGGCGTTCGCTTGCGCTTGCTCGAGATGGCCCGGGAAAACGCCCAGCAGAGCTTTCGCGAGCGCCGCGACAGCGAGCACCAGTACGAGCAAATCAGCGAAGAGCTGAAGCGTCGGCTACATCTGCGCAACGCGCCCAAGCGCATCGAGTGTTTCGACATTTCCAATTTCCAGGGCGGCTTCGCGGTCGGATCGATGGTGACCTTCGACGAGGGGCGGGCGGACACCGCGCGCTATCGCAGGTTCCGCATCAAGACGGTGAAGGGCCAGGACGACTTCGCGTCGATGTTCGAGGTGCTCACTCGCCGCTTCAAGCGAGCGCTGGAGAAGGGTGACTTCCCGGACTTGCTGGTGGTCGACGGCGGCCGCGGTCAGCTCAATGTTGCGGTGCAAGCTCTCGAAGAGCTCGGCGTCGAGGCGGTCGACATCGTCGGTCTCGCCAAATCTCGGGTTGCCCGTGCGGCGCGGGAGGCGGACGTCGAGCGCAGCGAGGAGAGAGTGTTCCTACCGGGGAGGGTCAATCCGGTGATCCTTCGACGAAACTCGAATGCTCTGTTCGTATTGCAGCGGGTCCGAGACGAGGCGCACCGCTTCGCGATCACCTATCACCGGACGCTGCGCGGCCGGGAGCGGATGCGCTCGCCGCTCGACGATATTCCCGGGGTTGGAGCCGAACGGAAGCGCAAGCTACTTCGCACTTTCGGCAGCTTGAAGCGGTTGCGCGAGGCCGGCGTGGACCGGATTGCCGAGGTTCCCGGCATTCCTCGCGCGGTCGCCGAGCAGATCCACAGCGCGTTACGGGACAGTCCCGCGTCTGCGTCGTCGAGCGGCCGGAGCCGGCTGGCGTTGGTCCGACGCGAGCCCGATCCGACCAAAGAGCGCGACGACCGGGCCGATGGGGAAGAGTCGCGTTGACACATGGGTCGCGCTGGACTAGCGGTTGCTTAGTGGCGGTTGGGGCAGCTGTGGGGGCACAGATGATCGACATTACGCTCGGCAGGGCACGAACGGTGGAAGCACCGCGCGGCCCCGCCGTTTTTCGTTGGAAGGAGCGGCATGAATCCTAGCTTCAAGGAGATGATGAACGAGGTCGTCTCCTACGGTAGCTGTTGCGAGTGCGGCTCATGCGTACTCGTCTGCCCTCACAACGTCATCGACTACATCGACGGCAAACCCAAGCAGGTGGCGAAGAAGAACGGCGTCTTCGACTTTTGCGGGATCAGCGAGGGGATCGGTTGCGACGCTTGCGCGCAGGTCTGCCCGCGTCTCGGGGAGCGCGAACACCATCTGAGCGACGCCGTGTTCGGAGACGAGTCGGAAGATGCCTACCGCGGCATCTTCGGTCACTATCGCCGCATCGTAGCGGCGCGCTGCACCGACCCCGAAGTGCTGGACCGTTGCGAGGATGGCGGGGTCGTGACCGGACTGCTTGCCTGGGCGCGTCGCAACGACGTCATCGACGGCGCGGTGGTGTCGTCGGTCGATCCCGACCAGCCCTGCGCGCCGAAGCCGAAGGCCGTCACCACGGTGGACGACATCATCAAGAGCGCGAGCTCCTGGTACACCTACTGCCCGAACAACCTCGCGCTGGAGCAGGCCGAAGAGCTCGGGCTCGAGCAGGTCGCCTTTGTCGGCGTGCCTTGCCAGATCACCCCGGTTCGCAAGATGCAGACGGTTGACGCGAGTTACCTCGACAACGGTCGCAAGAAGGAAAAGCACATCGAGCGACAGACCAAGTTCCTCAAGGGCTTCGGCGAGCGCGTCAAGCTCAATATCGGTCTTCTCTGCTCGGAGGTGTTCACCTTCGACGGATTGATGCGCGACGTGATCGAGGGCGACATGAACATCCCGCTGACCGAGATCAAGAAGTTCAACGTCAAGGGCAAGGTTCTGATCTACAAGCACGACGGCGAGGTCGTCGAGATGAATCTCAAGCAGGCGCAGGAGTATGCGCGCCCGGAGTGTCATCACTGCGCTGACTTCTCGGCCGAGCTCGCCGATATCTCTTGCGGCGGGGTTGGCGCGATGGACTGGACGATCGTCGTATTGCGCAGCAAGCTGGGAGAGGAGTTGTTCGATCGCGCCGTGGCCGACGGATGCTTCGAGGTGCGGCCGATGGACGAGTTCGAAACTTCGATGAGAGTTCTCATGCGACTCGCGCGCAAGCAGCGCCAGCGAGTGCCGACTCCGCCGGGGCGCGAAGAGACCTTCGTTCGCCCGAAAGGCTTTACGAATCCGCATTAACCCTCCGGGACGTTGAACAATGTCTTCCGCCAAGTCAGGTGGGGCCGCGCGACAGTCGGCGTACGGTTTGCGTTCTAGCTGGAACCGCTGCGCAGAGGTTCGGCTCGGCTACGTTCGCCCGAAGGGTGCCGCGGCTGGAGCCCTTCTGTCCGAGTGACGCGATGGACCAATTGCCGCCGTCATATCTCGAGCGCTTGGTCGAGAGCTCGCCCGACATCGTCATCGCGGTCGATCGCAAGGGCTCGGTGATCTACTACAACGACGGTGCCGAGAAGAATCTGGGCTACAGCGCGGCCGAGATCCTGGGCCGCCACGTCGAGATGCTCTATCCGTCGATCGACGAGGCGCGTCGCGTCATGGATGCGATGCGCAGTGAGGAGTTTGGCGGACCGGGCAAAATCAAGAATTTCGAGACGCGTTTCCGTAATCGTTGGAAGGACGATGTCGCGGTTGCGATTTCCGGCTCCATCCTGCACGACGAGGCCGGCCTCGATATCGGCTCGATCGGTTTTGCCAAGGACATCCGGGAGATTCAGCGGCGCGACCGGCTTGCGACTCTCGGCGAGGTTGCGGTGGCTCTGTGCCACGAGATCAACAGTCCGCTCGAGGTCATTCTCAACGAGGTCGAGCTGCTGCAGTCCTTCGTTCGCAAGCGGGCGAGCGAGTCGGAAGCCGTGGTCGAAGAAGAGAGAATCGATGCCGTGCGCCGCGAGGTGCTGGCGATTCAGGCGATCGTGAATCGGCTCGTCGTGATGTCGCAGGAAGGCCGGTACGGTACGCGCGAGTATCTCAAAGGCCAGCGCATGACCGACGTCCACCGCGATCCGGAGCGAGCCGCGCTCAACGGTGACGGCTTGCGAGGGTTGCGGGTGCTCGTCGTCGACGACGACCTAGGTGTCTGTCGCTCGCTGCGCGACCTGCTGGCGGAAGAGGGCTGTCAAGTACACGTCGCCACCGACGGTCTACGTGCGCTGGAAGCGCTGGAAAGCACGGACATCGATATCGTCGTCAGCGACGTCGTCATGCCGGACCTCGACGGCTACGAGCTGTTCATGGAGGTGCGACGGCGCGGATCGGTCCCGGTGATTCTGATGACCGGATACTACTACGATCGCG
>JANQHZ010000244.1 GCA_028282445.1 Candidatus Binatia bacterium
GGAGATGTGAAAATCGGTGAGACCACAGTCCACCGCCTCTTCGGCGTACTCGCGATACGAGTACATCATGCCGTTGGAAGCGACCTTGATCGCGCTGTAGCCGCGATCGCGACACCAACGGATCAACGGCAACAAGCCGCGGCGGATGGTCGGCTCACCGCCGCCGAAGGCCACCATCTTCGCACCGCGCTCTCTCGCATCGGCGAGGATCTTCATCACGGCCGAGATCGACATGTTCTCCCGCCGCATCTCGTCGGTGATCGAGCAGTAATCGCACTGGACGTTGCAGGCGTACCCGATCTGCACGTCGACCAGGACGTCCTCGTAGTCGTTCCACTCGCTCGCGTCGCCGTACGGACTCGGCGTAAGGCCCTCTGGCGACATACCGGACTCCCCGCTTCGCGTTGGCTGCACGACTGCACCACTCACGGATGAAGCCCTCAAGCCACGTCGACCACGGGGCGCGCGCGCTCGACGCGCATGTCGGGCTCGTCTTCGCGGAAGACCTGGAACCCCTCGCACACCGTCGTCCACGGGCACTCCCGGCAGACCTCGGTCTTCTCGCGCGCCGAGCCCAGCCAGTCGTAGAGATTGACCTGCTCGGGGAAACGCGGATCCGCGGCGAAGATCATCGTGCGACCGAGCTTCTGCAAATCGCCGGCGACGTACTTCTCGTACCCTGGCAGGGCGCAGAACTGCGCGTTGATGACGAGGATCTCGATGCGATCGGCAAAGCGGTCGATCACTTTCATCACCTTGCGCCCGGTCTCCTCCAGCGGCGGCACGACCTCTTCCCACGCTCGACCGAAGGGAGTCGTGAACTGAAGGTTGATCTTCTTGAAGCCCTTGTCGACCGCAAGCTCGGTCAGAGCCATCAGGTGGTCGACATTCTGGCGCACGATCGTGACGTTCATGCCGACGTCCAGCGTGGGCGGGCGCAGCTCCATGACGTTGTCGATCCCGGCGAGCGTCTGATCGAAGCTTCCCGGAGCGTCGGTCGCGGCATCGTGAATTTCCGCGGTGGCGCCGTGCAACGAGATCAACAGGTGCCCGATACCGCTGTCGACCAGGCTTTGGGCGAGATCGCGATCGCGCAGCAGGCGGCCGTTGCTGGTGACGTTGATCGACCGATAGCCGATGTCGCGCGCCAGCGTGATCGCGTCGATCAAGCGCGGGTGCATCGTCGGCTCGCCGCCGTCGATGTCGAGCAGCTCGGTTCCTTCGGCGCGGTGCTCGCGCAAGATCTCTTCGATCTTGTCCCACTCCATCGAAGCGGTGACCCGATCGCCGGTGGCGCAGAACACGCACCGGTTGGCGCACTTGTATGTAATGTTCATGATCAGCTTGCGCGCCTGCCGCGCCGCGATCTTCATATCGAAGGCAGCACGTGCATTGGCCACGTAGCCGGGCGGGCAGTTGGGCGGCTCGAAACACGGCCGATGCTGGAATAGGGCTCCGTCCTTGAGATCGATCCCCTCGGCCGGAATGAGCCCCTGCTCGACGCACTGCTCGTGCAACTCCGTACCGCGAATCGGCGTCGCGAACTGCATCGAAGGCCAGGCACCGTGTTTGTCGTAGAGATCGAAGGCCATCTCCAGGGTCGCGGTGATGTGCTCCGGCGTTTCCCACGGAAAACCGATGATGTAATGGATCATCAGCGGTACACCGAGCTCGTTGCACCACCCCGCTACACGGTGAATCGCTTCGAGGTTCTGCCCCTTGCCGATAGCGCCGTCGAGATCGCCCTGCGAGGCACTCTCCGCCGAAATGCTGAGAATGCTCGTACGACCGCGCATCAAGGCAACGCCCTCGCGATCGAGGTGGTCGGCGCGCATTCCGTTGGGGAAATCGTAGCGCAGCCCGAGATCGTTGAACATTCGCAGCATCGCGTTGAAGTCGGTGCGGACATTGACCATCTCGTCCAGCACCAGCAACTTGTCGGCGCCGTATACCGTCCGCAGCAAGTAAGCCCAATGCGACAAACGCTTGAGCGGAATCGGTTGGTAGAGCTTGCGGCCGGTCTCGCGCCATCCCGGATTGCTCGTGCAGAAGATACAGCGGTGCGGACAGCCGCTGCTGGTCAGAAACGACCTCGTCCCCGGGCCGATACCGAAGGTATTCTGCCATCGCCCGTCGCCGAAGCAGCTCGCCAGGAAGTTGTCGAAATGGCCGATGTCCAGCCCGTCGACCTGGTAGAACGTCTCGAGTGGATCGCCGCCCGTGCCGCCGGGCTCCTGCAACACCACGCGAGCCCCGCGCAGAGTCGTTAGAAATTCCGGATCTCCGAAGTTGCGCTCGCCGGGATACTTCAAGATGGCGTCGAGCGCCGGATACTCCTCGAGCACCCGCTCCGCGTCGTAGTTCATGTAGTGTTGGCCACCGACATAGCCGTCGCACAACAACAGCACGGCGTCCGGATAGCGCTCGCGCAAGGCGGGGATCAGCGTACGGGTTTCGGCATGCGCGTCTTCGATACGAACGAAGACCGACGCCGAGAAAACGACGACGTCGAAGCTCTCCTGCGGCAGGCCGGCGATGAACTCGCCGTGCTCGGTTCCGAGGATCCATCCACCGGCGGCGCGCTCCAAGCGACGAGAACCGGCTTGCGCGAAGGCGTCGTAGACTTTGACCCGGGCGCCCGACCGCGACGCCAAGCCGGCGCATGCGAGCGCGCCGTGATTGGCGAAGGTCGGATAGTCGATGAAGTCCTCATCGACGACCAGCGGCGGGTTGACGAACAGAAAGCTCGGCATACGTCAGAGCGCTCTCTGCAAAGCCTCTCTTCGCTGTTCGTCCGACGGTTGTTCGGTGCGAGAACGCCGACCGCGGCGACTTTCCAATCGTTCGAGTAGCTCCGGCGAAGGCTCGTGTCCGAGCACCTTCTCGATGACGTCGGTCGGATCTTCGAAGATCGGCGACATTTCCCGCTCATCGTAGGTACGCGCCATCGAAAACATCCCCGAGCAGATCGAGTCGAAGCGGCAGATGTCGCAAGCTTCGCCCTTGCCGTGCAGGAACTCGCGCTGGTGAACGAACCCCTTGAAATCGAGGAAGCGAATACAGCGCTCTTCTTCCTTGATGGTCTTGCGCGCTTCGGTCGACGCCCAGGCGTAGTCACGCATGTAACAGAGCGGGACACGCTCGGCGCGGAAGCTTCGGCCGCTGCGGTGGAGGTATTCCATCGCCTTCTGCAGCGACACCTGGAACTCGTAGTGGCGCGGGATGCAGTCCGGAAACTCCTCGGCGCGGTTGCCGTCCGGATCCATGTTGTTCCAAACGAAATGGCGGATGAATGGAAAGTTCTCGCAAATCCAACGAACGTTCTGATCGAGGTGGTCGCAGTTGTAGACGTTGATCACCGTGTTGATGTCACAGGTGATGCCCATGTCGGGAACGTTCTCGAGGCACTTGATGAGAATGTCCCAGGCCCCCTTGTACTGCGTGATGTAGTCGTGGACCTCGCGCCGGTAGCTGTGCAGCGACACATGGATGTGAGTCAGGCCAGCGTCGACGCACTTCTTGAAGAAGCGCTTGTCGGCGAGCTTCTGCCCGTTGGTGATCATTCGGCTGAAGAGGTTGCGCTCGCGCGCGTACGACAACGCCGGCAACAACAGCTCCGACGTACTCGGCTCACCTCCGGTCAGGATGACGCCGTCGTAACCCATCTCGACCAACTTATCGATCTCACCTCGCATCTGGTCGACGTCGAGGTGCACGCCGGTCGGCGGGTTACTGCAGAATTGACACTTCTGGTAGCAATTTCGCGTCAGCTGCAGGTAGCCCAGATTGGCCATCGTTCGATCCCGTCGCTCAGGCGGAGGGCGATTCGCGCAACTGCGCCCAACGCTTCTCGCGTGCTTCGCGCGCCCTGCGCGTGTTGGCCATCAACGGCTCCTCCGGCAGCTCCTGCGGGCCCTCGAAGCCCGGCAGGCTCGGTGCCACCGGTTCGAGCGGCTTGCCGTCGCGCAAGCGAGCGGGGGGCTCAGGGCGAAGCCGCAGAATCTGCGCCTCGGCCTGCTCGGCCCACTCGCCTTCGCGCAACGGCTGCAGCTGCGCAAAGCCCTGATCGCGGAGGAAGTTGATCGGTGCGCCGTCGCAGCGCTGGTTGATCCGGCAGTCGCGGCAACGCAGCGACTTGCCCCAATAGCCCTCGATGACATGGGCGCGCGCGAGCGCGCGGGTGTCGATACGGCCGGTCTCGGAATCGAACAAGCTCTTGGCGAGAATCTTCGGCGCTTCGCGCAGCTCGGTGCCGGGCGCCATGCACGCCGCCAATCCGCTGACCGGTACCGGCAAGGCGAGCTCGGTGAAGAACTCCGCCGGGTTGCGCACATCGCGCGCGATCGCGTCCTTGAGGAACTCGTGCCCCGGCTGGTGAATGCGGATGCGCCCGATGTGCCGCTGCACCGCCTCCCGATTGGCCAGCATCCAAGCGGCGGTGTCCTTGTTCAGCTCGATTTCGACATCGACCCCGAGCGGCAACGCCTCGCCCGACAACAGCGTGTCGAGGTGCTCCGCGGCGCCGGCGCGAATCAGCAAGGGATTCTTGACGACCTTGCGATCGACGATGCGCGAGATCGTGTTCGGAACGACGTAGACCCCGATTTGATCGGTGATCGGCATGCCCTCGAGCGCGGTCAAGTCGTCGACTTCGACACCGACGAAGGAGCAACCGAACGGCAACCCGGCCGGCGTGAGATCGGCGTAGGCCCAAGACTGCTCGTCGCAAGGTCCGAGTGACCAGATCTCCCAGGTCGCTCTGTTCTGTCGACCGACAAAGCGGTCGGCGGTGTTGCAGAACGGCTCGATGAAACAGTACTGGCAGCGCTCCTGCTCGCGACACTCGAGCGGCACGCCCTCGTCGAGATAGCGCTTGACCTGATGCCGGCGCCCATTGACCTCGTCGAGCATCTTGTGCGGGTCCTGAATCAGGTCCTCCAGGCCCTCGAGGTATTCGACCGGGAAACGATTCGTCCAGATGACGACGCCGGGGTGGCGGTTCAAGCGGAACACCTTCTGCAATCGCGGAAGGTGCTCGACCGGATCGTAAAACAGGTCGTTGCGGTTTTCGTAGGCGACCCCCTGCGGAATGACGTGCAACAAGTCGAACTCGGTAACGCCAACCTTGAGACAGAGATCCACGATCTGGTCGATGTACTCGACGTTCTGCTTGTTGATGCAGACGTCGACGTTGACGATGATCTGCCCTTCGCGGCGCGCCCGCATCATGCCCTTCATCAGCTTGTTGAAAGCGCCCGGCGTACCGGTCAGCCGGTCGTGCAGCTCCGGTGTGTGGCCGTGCAAGCTGAAGGTAATCTCGCCCAAACCGGCGTCGACCGCGGCGCGATAGAAATCGCGCTGCGAGAACATCACCCCGTTGGTCACGGTCTGGACGCGGTCGTAGCCGATCTCCTTGGCGTAGGCGACGAAGTCGACGAACTTCGGGTGAATCGATCCCTCGCCTCCCGACAAGATGATCTTGTCGGCATTCAGCTCGTCGCGTCCGCGTTTGATCTCGCGCTTGACGTCGTCTTCGAGCAGGTACACACCGCGCGGAGTATCCGTGTCCAGACAGAACACACACCGGCTGTTACAGGCGGTCACCAGACGCACCCAGTGCTTGCGCACGTTGGCGACGCGTTCGCGCTCCAACATGTTGTCTTTTACGTGTTCACCGTCCATCGCCTAGTCCTCGCTGAGCTGCGCCATCCAACGGCCACCCCCGGGCAGCCGTCGACCTTGCAAACCTCCTCCCCCTCGCGGCACGAATCGAAGGTGCCGAAGGGATCGGACCCACAGGGTCTATATTCCACACTCCTCCCACAAATCACGACTTGTTGTCGATCCCCAAGCGCGAAATCGGCCCCCTGACCCTCAATCTCTTCGGCTTCGGCGCAGTGCGGCAAAACCGCCTCGAGGGCATCGCGGAAGCCGCCCGCCGGCAGAGCGGCCGCCGCCTCGAGCAGATCGTCGAGTGAGCCGCCCTCGTGGGAGAGCCGAATGCGGGGAGTGCCGGGCAGGCTGCCGTCACTCCACGCGGCTGCAAATCCAGACAAATCGGCGGCCTCGTGTAATACGGCGTAGGCACCCACCTCGATGCCGGCATCATCGCGTAGGCGCTCGATCGCCCGCATGGTGGCGGCAAACGCCCCTGGAATTCCGCAGTGAGCGTCGTGCGCGGCGGCATCCGGGCCGTACAGCGCAGCGTCGAATCGACCGAGCTCGCGAAGGCGGCGCAAGTCCAGATCGCTCCAATCGACCACCGGACTTGCCTCCGCTGCCACCTCGACCCTCGGAAACAGCCGCACCGCATCATATAAAAGCTTGGCAGCCTCGGGATGGGCGAGCAGGTCCGCGCCGACCAGGCGCAAGGCCGCAGGGCGATAACGCGCCGCCTCGACCAACCTTGCCCGAATCGCCCGCGTCGATTCAGGCACCGTCTCGGCCTCCAGGCCGCCGAGCGGAGCACCGGCCGCACACGCGTCGCAGCGCACCCGGCGCGGCGAGCCCCAGGAGAACGCCATCGCCGCGCTCGGCGATAATGCCTGCTGCTGCTCGACATCCTCGCCGACCCGGCTCTCGAGGTCGCGTTCGTCGGCGAACTCCTCCCACCCGAATCGCGCGACGTAGTCGATCGGCGCGCCACCGCACCGGGAGTCTTGCGGGCATACGGCGCACCCCGTCGAACGCGGCGAGCGGTCGAGGATGGTTCCGTCCGGGGCGATCCATAGCTCGCCTTCGGCGGATGCGAAGAGAGGACTCAATCGAGCCGATGCGCACAAGGGAAAATCTTTTATGATCAGGGACATACGCCGTTCGAGAGCGACTGCGGCAGCCTTCTCGAGATTGTCCGCCAGAAGGTCCATGCGGGGCGAAAGGGGGACGAACTCGGCGCCTTCGACGTCGACCTGAGCGAGCCGCCTGAGGACCACCGACGGCACTTCCAAACGCGCCAAAACAGCAATAGTTTCAGCCAGTTGGCGCACTGTCGGGCGAGTGACCAGGATCTCGGCGACGACCGCGATCTCGGCCTCGAGCAGAGCACGGATGGTTCGGCCGGCGATTTTGAGAGCGCCCGGCTTCCGCATCAACCAATCGTTGGCGTCCTGGCGCGCACTGCAGATGGGCACCGA
>JANQHZ010000261.1 GCA_028282445.1 Candidatus Binatia bacterium
TCGACGTGTCCGTACATGCCATAGGTCAAGCCGTGGCTGTCGAGGACGTCGCGCAGCTCGCTGACGAACTCCGCCAACCGATGCGGTGGAACCGCGCAATCCTCGACGAAGGGAATCGGCCGGCGGGCACCGGACAAGTTGCCGAGCAATCCCACCCCGCGATTGCGAAGCGCCCAGAACCCGTCTGCATCGCGATCGCTCCCCACGACCACGACTCGCTCCGCGCCGCCGACGCGCGCAGTCTCGGCCAGCCCATCGAGTCGATCGGCCAACCGTCCTTCGGAGTCGTCACACAGCTCGACCAGATTCAACGCCTGTGCGGCCGCTGTACCCTCGAAGTGCCGCGCGAGCGGACGCCACACCAGATCGCCGCGTGCCAGGTCGAGGACCGTCTCGTCGATGGTCTCGATGGCGGACGGCTCAAAGGTGAGGAGCGCGTCGGCGGCTGCGAGGGCGCGATCGAACGAATCGTACATCGCGACCGCCAAACGCCGACTTGCGGGGATCGGCGTGATCCGTAGCGCAGCCTCGACGACGAACGCGAGTGTCCCCTCGGAACCCGCAATCAACGCTGCCAGGTCGATGTCACCGTCGCGCGAGGCATGGACAAGATCGTAACCGGTGAGAAAACGCTCGTGGATGGGAAATCGCTCACGAATCGAATCGGCGTGGTCGCGGATCGTTGCGGCGACAGTTCTCCGAGCCTTGTCGATTCGCCCGGGAAGCTCGCTCTCCTCGTGATCGGCCGCGCCGAGGAGGCGCGTCGTCCACGCATCGCCGTCACCGAGAACGACGTCGAGCGATTCGATGTGGCGACTGGTCCGCCCGTACAGGCGGGATCCCTGTCCACACGAATCGTTGCTGATCATTCCGCCCAGAGTCGCCCGGTCGGACGGCGCGACGTGCGGTGCGAAGAAAACTCCGTGCGGCCGCAGGTAGTCGTTGAGCTGATCGAGAATCACCCCGGGCTCGACCCGCACGATGCCCGCTTCGAGATCGAGATCGAGAATTCGGTTTAGAAACTTGGAGAGATCGACGCACAAGCCGGCCCCGAGCGATCCGCCGTTCGTCCCCGTACCGCCGCCGCGCGGCATCATGCGAACGGCGCGGTAGCGCTCGCGCCCGGCGAGCCGTCCGATCAGGACCACATCCTGCCGAGTGCGGGGAAACACCACCGCCTGCGGCACGATCTGGTAGACGCTGTTGTCGGTCGACGCGACCAGGCGCGTCGCGTAGTCGGTGCGAATCTCACCCGAGAAACCGCTCCGCTCCAACTCTTCGAGGAACGCCGAATAGAGCGGATCCAAGGTGGCTTCGTTGCTGAGCTGCGGGATCATGGCGGCCCCACCCATCTTGCACAGCTTCGCTGGGGCTGTCACCAATCGACCCGATGACCAAGCTAGAGCTGCGGGTACTCAAGTTCATCGGCGAGAACAAGTTGTGGGCGAAGTGGGGCAAGATGCACGCCGCCATATACCGCCTCAGTGGCGGCCGGCTGGGCCATTCTTCCGGCAAGATCACAAATCTACTGTTGACGACGATCGGTAGGAAGTCGGGTGAACCGCGCACGGTGCCGCTCTCCTACATCGTGCACGGCGAAGACTTCGTGATCGTCGCATCGAATGGCGGCGCCGATCGAGATCCGGTGTGGTGGCTCAACTTGCGCGCCAACCCCGCCGCCAAGATTCAGGTCGGAGGTGACGCCTTCGACGTTCGCGCCCGCGAAGCCGATGAAGCGGAACGCGATGCGCTATGGCCGCAGCTGCACGAAGAGAACTTCTTCTACAGTCGACACCTGGCCAACACCGACCGCAGAATCCCGATCGTCGTGTTGGAGAGAAGCCGGCGCAGTGACTGATCTCCGCCGCGATCAACTCAGGATAGCCCGCAATCGCATTTGAATACCGCGATTGTGCTCCAGGACCTCCTCGAGCGCCGCGATCGCCTCCCCGCTCACGCCCTCGTTCAAAGCGTCCTGGGCGCGGCGAATCGCCGCCAGCTGCGCATCGAGCTTGCCGTCCATCTCCGCCACCGGCGACGAAACTTCCTCGAGCGTCTGTGTACTGCTCGACCCGGCCTCGACCAACCATGCGAATACGATCGCCGAGGTGAACAGCAGAGGCACGCGCAGAAGTACGCTCGATTTCAGAAAGGTCTCGCTACCGGTCATCCACACCGTGATCAGGTAGAGGACCATCATCGCGAGAGTTACGACCGCGATGGTGCCGATTCGCAGCCCGGCGATCGATAGGACGATCACGCCCAAGCAGAGCAGACCGATCTCGATCGTGAGCTGGTCGGCGACGAACAGGCACGCTGCAACCAAGACGATATCCACTAGCGCCAAGCCGATCGTGAACACCGAGCTCGTCAGCCATGCGGGTTCCAGGCGCCCAAGCACCAGATTGAGCCCAAACAACCCCACGATGAGGAGGGCCCCGGATAGGGTCCACACCGCGTTCTCGTTGAACAACACGAGATACGCACATGCCAGGGCAAATGCCCATTGGACATGCATCAACGTCGTGTAGCGAACCGCCTGACTCGTCATCTGCAGTACCTCCGTCGACGTCAGAAGCAGCAAGACCGAGACCAATACGACGTTCTAAGGCACCGCGCGCCCACGACGTGTTGCGTCACCCGGGGGTGCGCCGTGTCATGGCATCTACTGTCGAAGTTTGTCTGCGGAAAGCGGCGACGGGCGGCGGAACCCCCTTGGATATCGCTCGCAGTCCGGTGTAGACAAACATTCGTTTGTCCATCCCGAAAGGTACGCCGCAATGCCGAACCACCCGACGAATCCCAAAATCAATCTGCTCGACGGTCAGCTCTACGCCGACGACCCTCATCCCTACTTCACATGGATGCGTGCCAACGCACCGGTGTACTGGGATCCCTCGTGCGAGGTTTGGGGCATCGCCAGTCACGCCGACATCCAGCTCGCATCACGCAACCCGAAAGACTTCTGCAACAGTCAGGGCATGCGCCCGGACCAGCCCGCCATTCCGTCGATGATCAACATGGACGACCCCGAGCACGTAAAGCGCCGGCGTCTGGTAAGCAGCGGATTCACACCGCGACGGGTCGAAGACCAGGCCCCGCGAGTCCGGCAAGTGTGTCGTGACCTGGTGGCGGCCGCCAAGGAGAAGAAGTCTTTCGACTTCGTGCGCGACGTGGCGGCGCCGCTGCCGATGATCATGATCGGCGACATGCTCGGCGTTCGTACCGAAGACCACGATCAGCTCCTGCGATGGTCGGACGACCTGATCCTGGGCACCTCCGCAACCGCACCGCCGGAGGCAGTGGAGGCGGCGATGACGGCGTTCGCCGAATACAGCGACTACAATCGCGAAGTCGTCGCCGACAGGCGCGCGCGCGGACCGGGCGACGACCTGATCAGCATTCTGGTTCATGCCGAGATCGACGGCGAGAAGCTGGACGACGAAGCGCTACTGCAAGAGTCGCTGCTCATCCTGATCGGCGGCGACGAAACCACCCGCCACGTGATCAGCGGCGGCATGAATCAACTGCTGCGCAATCCCGACCAGTACCGCAGCCTGGTCGAAGACCCCGGAAAAGTTCCGGTGGCGGTCGAGGAGATGCTCCGCTGGGTCACACCGATTCAGAACATGTCGCGAACAGCGACCCGCGACGTAGAGATCGGCGGCGAGACGATCCGCGAAGGCGACAAAGTGATGCTGCTCTATCCCTCGGGCAACCGCGACGAGTCGGTGTTCTCGGATCCGTTCAAGTTCGACATCGAACGCGATCCCAATCCCCACCTCGCGTTCGGTGGGTACGGCGCCCACTTCTGCCTCGGCGCCAGCCTGGCACGCCTCGAGCTGCGCACGATGTTCGACGAAATCGTTCGCGAGCTGCCGAACCTCGGGCTCGCCACCGCCGACCCGCTGCCGATGCGTCCGTCCAACTTCATCGTCGGCATCGAAGAAATGCCGGTCGTCACTCGCTGATTATTCTCACCACAGAGACACGGAGACACAGAGGGTGCAGATGTTCGGGAATCGTTCGGGATGCTCGCGGAGCCGATAAGGAACGCTCCGATTCAAACGAAGCTCCTCGCGAGCAAACGCGGATGTTAGGCTTCGCAGTGCTCTCTCTGTGTCTCTGTGCCTCGGTGGTGAAGATCAATTACGGGCGAGCTTGACCGGGCCGCGCTCGCGCATCTCTTCGATCGCTTCGTCGATGTGGGCGCGCTCGCGACGTAGGTAGTCGTCGACCGCGTTGGCAA
>JANQHZ010000264.1 GCA_028282445.1 Candidatus Binatia bacterium
ATTGGGCGGCTTGGCCAAGAACGCCAATTCATCCGACGCATCGCGAGACTCCCTCTACAACGCGCTCGAGCGCGACCACGACGGCGGCATCCTCGATGACCTCGGGCCGCTGCTCGGTGCCCTTGGTGGAGGTAGCGGTGGCAGTGGCGGTGGGGGCGACTTGCTTGGTGCGATTGGCTCTATTGCCGGCGCTTTATCCGGCGGAGGCGGCGGTGCGCCTGCGGCCAAGACGGTTGACGGCGAAGGCATCCTCGGTCACGTCCTGGGCGGCAAACGGCAGACAGTCGAGCAGGGTGTTGCTCGTTCGTCCGGGCTGGACATGGGCACCGTGACGCAGCTGTTACCGATGCTCGCGCCGATGGTCATGGGCGCCCTGGGCAAGGCGAAGAATCAGGGTGGACTCGACGCTGCGGGCGTCGCAAACCTGCTCGACACTGAGCGCAAGGATCTCGAGAGCAACGTTGGCGGCGGCGCAGCCCGCGGGCTGATGGATCTGCTCGATGCCGACGATGACGGCAGCGTCGTCGATGAGATCGCGGGCTTTGGCGAGCTTCTCTCAAAATCCGGTCTCTTTGGCCGATAAGACATCCAGGACTCATGGGTATTTTTGACTTCTTGAAATCGGTCGGGCGCAAGACCGAAGGCGAACCGGCCGTCGACATCAAAGCTCAGGTTGAGCAGGCTCTGGCTGGTCGCGTCGACCCGCTCTACGTGACGGTGAACGAGGACGGCGGCGTCTCACTTGGCGGGATGGCAACCGATCGCGACTCGTGGGAAAAAGCAATCCTGCTGGCGGGCAACGTGGAAGGCGTGGCGTCGGTGGATTCGACCCATCTGCACTTCCCCGCGCCGGAGCCGGAGCCGCGATTCTACACGATCCAGTCGGGAGACTCGCTCTCCAAGATCGCCAAGGAGGTCTACGGCGACGCTTCCAAGTGGCAAACGCTCTTTGAAGCGAACCGGGAGGTAATCGAGAACCCCGATCTGATCTATCCCGGCCAGCAGATCCGGATTCCGGAGGAGCTCTAGCCGCTAAGGGACAGCGAGCTCGAACGCGATCGAGACGCGGCCCTCAATCGGCTCTCCGCCGGTCGAGTGTAGTCGGTACGTCCGGTGGGGCCCCGCCTCCAGTGTGAACGGGGTGTCTTCGGCGACTTCCTGCTGGAGCGATGCCCCGTTCTCGACCACGAGTAGAAACTCGACCAAGTCTGCATTCGGCGAGACGATTAGCCTGCCGGCCAGTCCTCCGGCGGCGGCATCCCACTCGACATCGATGCCGCGGTACACGTTCGAATAGCGCACCTGCCTGAATCCGGTCGTGTAACCGAGCGGCGACAGGCCCTCAATGCGCGGCGAATAGCTTGCCCCGACCAGGTATGCGATGCGGTGGGCAGTCTCCTGAGCGCCGTACAAGACTTCGATCGTTCGCGATTTGAGGAAGACGACAGCGTCGTCTGTTCGGAGATAGAAGAAGGCGTCCGCGGGCGCGGACCCCAGATTCGGTACGAAGCCGACGTCGGAGGTCGCAGCCATATCGAG
>JANQHZ010000283.1 GCA_028282445.1 Candidatus Binatia bacterium
GGGGGAAGTGGGTTCACCTGGCCCTGCGTATCGGGGCTTCTTTGTCGGGTCAATCGCCTGCGGAGGCACCGGCCAAGGGCAGCAAAGGGCCGCGACTTCGTTGCCTTGCGCGCGGTCCTGTAGCTATCGAGCTTCCGGGATCACTCGCTGCATCCCCGCTCCCGATAGGTTTCGTCGTCGATCTCCCGGGTCCACTCGCGCAGGGCTTGATAGACGCGACAGCGGCGCTCCGGGGTGTCGACGCGCGGGTCGCTCTCGAGCGCGGCGTAGATCCCCTCCCGTGTGGGGTGACCGGTCTCCATCCTGATCCCATTGCCGTCATCGGTGTCCAACACCATCAGCTCGGGGGTCGCGGCGTTGCGATTCCAGTGTCGCCAGTGCGGTAGATCACCGCGCCCACCCCGCCCCGGGGCTCCCGTGCGCGCGAAGTTGGCCCAGTACGACATCATCGCGCGCGAGAGCTCGAGCCGTCCCGCTTCACTGTCGCCGCCGAAGAGCTGAGCGCCCTCCGGGCCGAGGTAGAAATGTCCGAATATGAAGGGGATCTCGAGCCCGTGCGCGGCGCCGATCAGTTGCGAAAGGTCGGTCCCCAACACCGTCGGTTCCTCGTCCCAATCCCAGCGATAGACGTAGGTCGGGGCGAGCCTGGCCGATGCAGGTTCGATGGCGCCGCGTACCGCCCACACTTGCGAAAGCGTGTCGGAGGTCGCCAGGTAGAGATCGATGTCGCGCGCACGCGGGAGGATCCCGAACAGCCGCTTGATCCAGCGGTCGTCGGCAAACATGAAGATCTTCTGCTCGTCGCGGTTGGTCCCGAAGATTGCCGGCACCGAAGCGCCTCTGCCCATCGCGAGGTTCTCGAGCGCGTCACCGGCACGTATGACCACTCCGTCGCCGATCACGTTGGCCACCCGGATGAGTCCTTCGCCCGGCTGCGTCGCGTACGGTGCGAGTAGCTCGTAGGCGCTCTTGGATCTCAGATACGCGGCGAGTGACTCGGGCGGCTGCTTTTGCAGATACGCTTTGGCGGCGGCGCGGCCTTTCGCCAGCCCGTCGCTCTGGACCAGCTTGAGTAGGGCTTCGGTGGAGCTGCTCGGCAACCCCGGCGACGGCCCATCGACCGCGTTTTCCGCCTCCGCCTGCGTCGTGATGTCGCTCGCCCCGCTCTGGGCGATGGCGCGGTGGAAGAGGCCGCGCGCCGGTGGCGACAGCAGCAAGCTGACTACGTTGCGGGCGCCGGCCGACTCACCGAAGATGGTCACGCGGTCGGGGTCCCCTCCGAAGGCTGCGATATTGTCTCGCACCCACTCGAGGCTACGGATCAAATCGAGAGTGCCGAAGTTTCCGGATCGTTCGGCGGCGGTGGCGCCGTGGCGCAAGGCGACGTCGCGGAACCATCCGAGCGGACCCAGACGGTACTGGGTGTTGACCACGATGACGTTTTCGGTCGCGGCCAGGTTGCCTCCGTCGTAGAAGCCGGCGTGGCCGATGACGTTGCCGCCGCCGTGGATCCAGAACATGACCGGCAGCGGCTCTGTGGAAGAGCGCGCCGGTGCGTAGATATTGAGGTAGAGGCAGTCTTCGTCCCCAGCCGGAGTGCCGGGAGCCTGGTCGACCACACCGGCGAATGGGCTCGCCAACTGCGGACAGGGCGCCGGCATCTCGGTTGCGACGAGTTGCCCCTCCCACGGATGCGGAGGCTGTGGCGCTCGCCAGCGCAGATCGCCCTCCGGCGGTGCGGCAAAGGGTACGCCGAGCCAGACGTAGTTGTCGTAGCGGCCGCGCGCGCCGACCAGGTCGCCTTGCGCGATGCTGCGCTTCGTCGCAGGGTCGACCTCGAGCGTGGACGCGTCCCCCGCCGGTTGGCAGCCGCCGATGACGAGTGCGGTCGCGCAGATCGCCAGGGTAAGAAGGGTCGAGAGTGATCGGGGTGAGCTGTTCGCACGGATCATGATCAACTCCTTTGCTGGGGCACCCAGACCTTCGTTCACACCGTGGCTGCGTGCAAGCCGAACGCGGCTGGATTCTACGACTGTTCGATCGTCTCGCTATGATCCGTTGTTTGGCTCCACCAGGGAGGGGGAGGTGGGACGCCCGGCCATGGGCCCGCTCCACAACCGCTGCGCGCGGGCGTTGGAATCGCGTGTGAATCCGGCGTAGGGTATCGCGCTGAGAAGTTGGGAGGAAGATCTTGATGGGTGCTCGTTGGAAAGCTTTCCTTGTCGTCGCTGCGTTGGCGGTGTTTTCCGCTTGTTCCACCTTCGAAGGCCTGATGGGCGGCGGCGACAAGCCGGTCTTGCGAGTCGGAACGTCCGGTACATATCCACCGTTCTCGTTTGCCGACGGTCGACGGATGAAGGGGATCGAAGTCGACCTCGCCCAGGC
>JANQHZ010000341.1 GCA_028282445.1 Candidatus Binatia bacterium
GTTGTTGAGCGAGCTGCTGGAGAACGGTCGATTGGATATGGTGACGTTCACCAGCTCGAGCACGGCCCGCAACTTCTTCGACTTGCTCGGCGGCCGAGCCCGGTCGCAATTGCATCGAACGGCTCTCGCCTGCATCGGGCCGATTACGGCGGATACGGTACGGGATTTCGGCCACGAGGTAGCGGTCAGCGCCGAGCACTACACCGTAGACGGTTTGCGGACGGCGATTCTCGAATATTTCGCGGCGGCTGCCGGCTCGCCGTCTTGAGTCGCTCTTCGCGCCATCGATCGAACCAGGAGGTTTCATGGAGTTCCCCATCCATCGACCGCGCCGTTTACGGCGCACCGAGTCGCTGCGGCGAATGGTCCGCGAGACTCGTCTGAGCGTCGACCAGCTGGTGCTCCCGCTCTTTGTCGTCCCCGGGGAATCGGTCGATAACCCGGTGGCTTCGATGCCGGGAGTTCGCCAGCTGTCCATCGACAAGACGGTGGCGGAGTGCTCCGAGGTTTTCGCGCTCGGGATCCCCGCGGTGATTCTGTTCGGCATCCCCGAGTCGAAAGACGCGGAGGGGACCGAGGCCTACGACGAGAACGGAATCATTCCGCGGGCGGTGCGGGCGATCAAGCGAGAGATTCCGGAGCTGGTCGTGATCACCGACGTGTGCCTGTGCGAGTACACCGATCACGGGCACTGCGGCGTGATCGTAGACGGCGATGTCGACAACGACCCAACCGTCGAGTTGCTGGCGCGCGAGGCCCTGGTTCACGCCGCCGCCGGAGCCGATATCGTCGCTCCGTCCGATATGATGGACGGCCGCGTCGATGCCATCCGGGAATTGCTCGACGAGGAAGGCTTCGAGAACACCCCGATCCTCTCGTATGCGGCGAAGTTCGCCTCCAGCTTCTACGGCCCGTTCCGCGATGCCGCCGAGTCGACCCCGCAGTTCGGAGACCGCCGCTCGTACCAGATGGATGCGGCCAACGGCGACGAGGCTCTGCGCGAGGTCGAGATGGATCTGGAAGAGGGGGCGGATATGGTCATGGTGAAACCGGCGCTGGCCTATCTCGACGTGATCTGGCGCGTGAAGCAGTCTTTTGGGGTGCCGGTCGCGGCTTACCAGGTCAGCGGCGAGTACGCGATGATCAAGGCGGCTGCAGCCAATGGCTGGATCGACGAGTCGCGGGTCATGATGGAGAGCCTATTGGCGATCCGCCGCGCCGGAGCCGACTTCATTCTGACCTACTTCGCCAAGCAAGCTGCTCGCCTGCTGGCCACTGGGTGACGGCGTTTGCGCACGCCGGAATACGCCTGCTCCCATCTCGGCGGCCCATGGGCGTTTTGACGCCGAGCTCCATCGTCGACTGGGACATGGTTGATCGCGTTTCGGAGTCGCGGCAGACGTTCTCTGGTCCGCGCTTGCTGCTTCTGATAGGAACGAGGGATTGATCCGAGCCGGGCCGGCCCGGAGATGGACCCGCAAGGAGGATATTTGTGGCGCGCGACGACTTAATTCAGATCGAAGGCACCGTGAAGGAAGTGATGAGCGGCGGCCTTTTCAAGATCGAATCCGAAAAAGGGCAAGAGTTTACCGCCAAGATCAGTGGCCGAATGCGCCGCTATCACATCAAAGTAATCCCCGGGGACCGGGTGACGGTCGCCGTTTCTCCATACGATCCGACTCACGGGTTGATCGTCTACAGAAACAGCTGAATCGGGCCCCCTTGGGGCCCCGCCCGCGGCGCACCACGGCAGGCCGGCGACCGACAGGTCCGGGCCGCTTCAGTAGCCGCGAAACTTGGGCTTGCGCTTCTCGGTGAGGGCGCTCATGCCCTCGCGAGCGTCATAGGTTGCGGCGGCCATCGTGCAGGCGACCTGCTCGTAGTCGTTCATTTCGTCGAGGGTCGACGATAGACCTTTGTGGACACCTCGCCGTCCTAGGTCGACTCCCACGCTGGCGCCCCGTGCGACCTCCTGAGCGTATGAGATCGCCGCCGCGACGTCACCGCCGGGCTCGGTCAGCTCGTCGATGAGTCCGAATTGGTGCGCTTCTACGGCGGCGATCACATCGGCGGTCTCGACCATGCGGAGCGCCATCGGCAGGGTGGTTACGCGCGGTAGGAAGTACGAGATGCCGCAGTCCGGCGAGAACCCGAGCTTGATCATGGCGGCGCACATCTGGGTCGTCGGATCGCCGAATCGACGATCGCAAGCGAGCGCGTAGCCGAGC
>JANQHZ010000399.1 GCA_028282445.1 Candidatus Binatia bacterium
CGCGCCCCCCTGGCAGGGGGTGTCGAAAAATGAGCCATACGGAGAACGATCGAATATCCCTATCAAGGCTGAGGCGAAGGCGAGGCTAAGGCTGGGGATGGTAGGGGTGCATCGGGCACGGCAATAGACGTCGCGCTGCGCGCGACCACCACCCTCAGCCTCGCCTTCGCCTCAGCCTTAGCCTCGATCGCCATTTCCGTGACGAGAAGATCGATCGTCCCTGGCAGGGGGACGGCATTGCTGCTTTTGTGGGCGGATGCGCCCGCTCGTCGTCCTCGTTGCAGCTCTGTCGGCGCTGCTACCGGCATGCAAGCCCGAGCCGAAGCTCAGGGTCGTAGTGTCGGTGCGCCGCAGCGCAGCTTTTCCAGTGTTGTCGACCTTCGCGAAAGAGACCGCCGCCAATCTCGACATGCGCTTCCTCTCGCGCAAGGACGATCCCGGCGACGAGTTCGACGTACTGTGGAGCGCCGATCCGGAGGTCGTCTTCGAGCGACGCGACCGAGGCCTTCTCGGCGAGTTGTCGGCGGCGGCGAGGGCAACCCGGTCAGGCCGGATGGTCGATCCGGATGGACTGTGGGCAGCCGTCACAGCGGATCTGCGCGTCTTCGCCTACGACCCGAAACGAATCGACGAGAGCGAGGTACCGACACGATTCGAGGAGCTTCTCGACCCGCAAACGGCGCCCCGTGTCGCGATCGCGACTCCACTGAGTCGCTCAGCGAGCTGGCACTACGCGGCGTTGTTCGCCAGCAAGGGGGCCGCCCCGACGACCGCTTTCGTACGAGATCTGCGCGCCGGCGGCGCCAGCTTCACGGAAAGCGAGCGCGCCGTTCTTGAAGCCGTATCCGGCGATGGACCGCCGATCGGAGTGCTCGACGGCGAGGTCGCGTTTTCCGGCCGCGAGCTGAAGCGGCGGCTCGCCGTCCTAATTCCGGACCAGGACAGCGGTGGCGCAATTTTGCGGGCCACCACGCTCGCCGTACACAAGGACGCGGCGGTCAACCGGCGTGCGATCGAGCTTACCGAATATCTTCTGTCGCCGCCGGTCGGAAGACGATTGGCGCTGATGTCTTCACACATCGCCTTGCTTCCCGAGGGCGAGCCCTCGGCGGGAGCGCTCACCTTGCGCGACCTCGAAGCGGCGCCGATCTCACAGCCCGAGATCGCGCGACAGCTCAGCTCCGTTCGTCGCTCTCTGGAGAATCTGCGCTGACCTCGAGCTCTTGCAGTGCCCGGTCGATCTGGGTGCGAGCTCGTTTGAGGACTCGGATTGCCTGGCCCCGTTGCTCGCCGGTCAATTCGGTTGCGAACGCGACCTTCATGCGGCGACCCAGCTTGCGAACCAAGCGACCGACCTCGACCACGTCGCGGCGTGACTCCGGCTCGCCGGCCTGAGCCGAGCGAAATTTCTGTACCGACAGTCGCCGCAACTTCGCTAACCGCCAAAGCATCTCCTGGCGCTCCGGCGAATCGGCGCGCGCTACCGAAATGAGAATCTCGCGCGAGACGGTCGGGGAAGCGTGGTACTCGTCCTTG
>JANQHZ010000407.1 GCA_028282445.1 Candidatus Binatia bacterium
GAGGTAGCCGAGGAGGTTGCACGTGCCGCCGGCGGCGAGCCCGCCGAACGCCAGCGGCAGCGGCTCGCCTTCCTGGTAGGTGCGCGTTTCTTCGTGGAAGCCGAGCGACGAACCGCGGCGGAAGATGCCGCTGGCGTTCGGCGAGCTCGCCGACGACGACATGTGCAACCTCTTCGGCTACTTCATCCCGGCCGACGCGCTCGACAGGTTGAAGTGACCGTCGAAGTGATCGACGAAGGGCCCCGGCGATACCCCGCCGGGGCCCTTTTGCTTTGGCATCCCGCGCTGCGGGTCAGCGGCCGGTCGCGCACCCTTCGAGGTTGGCGCGCACCGCCAGCACCAGCTCGTCGATCCCGATCTTTCCGTCGGCGTTGCGATCGAAAATTCCGCACTCGGCCGTGTCGGGACGATCGAGCGATTCGCCGACACCACGGGTCAGCTCACTGACGTCGGTGCGGCCGTCCAGATTGCAGTCCCCGGGGCACGCGATAGCGTAGGCCCGGACTCCCCCTGCTGCACCGGACAGCCCGTAGGGAGCGTACACGACTCCATCGACAATCGACGAGGTCCCGGCGACCGGGGCCGGTGTCGAAAACTGCTTCAGGATCCTACCGTCCGAGGCATCGACGACGTAGTGCGTGCCGGTCGGACACTCCTGATTGTTGCAGACGGATTTGCAGTTCGTGTTGTTGCCGCAATCCCCAATAAACAGCAGACCGCTGGCGACCGAGCTGTCGCCCCAGGTTAGGTCGAAGGGATTCGTCCACACCGCCTCCCCGTCCGCGATGCCAAACGCCTGCAGGTGGTCGGGATTCTGCCGAGGCGCAACGTCGTGCAACCCCGCGAAAATGCGGCCTTCGGCGAAAGCGATCGAGCCGTTGAACAGCCCCCAGCTGGCGAGACCCGGCGACACCGGGGTCGGGACAACGGCGTTGGTCCAGACCCGTTCCCCAGTATCCGGATCCAGGGCGTACAGGGTGCCGTCCTTGCTGCCCGAGACGATCAGCGGTCGACCGATCGTCGAGTCGTCGGCATCGATGTACAGCGGTCCGTTGAGAAAGCCAAAATCGTGGAAGAGCGCCTTTGCTCGGCAGGTACCCGCCCCGCAATCGGAGTCGTCGCGACATTCGACGGCGTCGTCGTCCGGGCAGAAACCAAACTGCTCGGGCGGCTGGACCCGGTTCTTCCAGCGCAGCTCGCCGGTCGCGGCCACGAAAGACATCACGGTGTCCGAGTCCGCAATCGACGGGAAGGTGAAGCACCCTACGGTGTTGGCGAAGACATACTCGCCGGTCGGATCGACCGTCGGCCTGGCGGTGATTCCCGCACCTCTCGCGATGACACAGGGCCCACCGTTCCGGCAGTCCGCATCCTCGGAGCATTCGACCGCCGTATCGGTGCGGCACACCCGCTCCGGCGTGGTGACGTAGCTCCACAGGATCTCGCCGCTGTCGAGACCGAGCGCACTCAGCTTTCCATCGGAAGCGCACGGCGCATCCGCCGCCGAGGCGACGCCTACGAACACCCTACCGTTAGCCACCGTCGCGGCGCCCCACATCTCGCTCTCGGGAGCCTCGCTGACCACCGTAGACCACAACAAGCTGCCGTCGCGGGCATCGAGACACTCCACCGTCTTATCCGCGGTGATGACGACACGCGCGTCGGCGGTCAGCGTCGGGGAACCTTCGAGGCCGAGGAATCTCGCATTCGACTCGTAGCGCCACACCACCTCACCGTTGTCGGGGTCGAGCGCGTAGAGTTTGCCGTTCCACGAGGTGGTGTAGACCATTCCGTTACCGACCACCGGAGTGGAGGTGATTGCATGGAAGCCGCCGGCCGATTCGGTCGCGCGCGCGTCGAAGTGCCATTTCACGCCGAGGGCGCCGGCGTTGGTCAAATCGAAAGCGCTCTCGAGCGGGTTCGAGTTGTGATTTGCGAAATTGTTGCCGTGCGCCGGCCACCCGTGCGGAACGCAAACGAAGGTGACCTCGTCCGAGTCCGT
>JANQHZ010000445.1 GCA_028282445.1 Candidatus Binatia bacterium
GGCCGCCGCCGCGGGCGCGAGTTGTCGGCTGTCGGCGGCCCGAGGGCCGCCCTACGTGTGGGCTTGGATGCGCGATCGGAGGGGTATTAGTCGACCGCCGCTTGCGAGGCGACACTTCGATAGCTGGTCAGCTCGACCTGGTTGCGTCCGAGGGCCTCGCGTACTCGCGGGCTCAGCAGGGCCTCGAGCTCGCAGTTGCTGCGGTAGTCGGCCGGCCGCCAGCGCGCAGCTTCCTCGTCGACGACGCCGGCGTGGCAGTAGACTTCGCTGACGCCCGGGGGCAGTCGATCGACGAGGTGAAGGAGGTATCCCTCGTCAATGTGGCCGGTCTGGTGCAGCCCGAACATCCGATCGGGAAATCGAATCGACGACGCCCGGAGTCGACGCATTGCGTTGGCTGCAAGCGCGTGGAAGGCGAGCGCTTCGAACGTCTTGCGCATGGCGTGTGTGCGATCGAAACGCAGAGCAGGGATCAGAGCTTCACGGGATAGGCGCATGGCGCAAATGCCCAGTTCGTCGGCGAGATCGATCAGGATCGGTAGGACGGTCGGATGCATGTGGATGTTGAGGTGACCGTCGACATGGGAGAGGTCGAGCCCGGTTGCCAGGAACTTCTCGAGTTGGGCGCGCACCTCGCGCTCGAGCTGAGGCCGGATCCGCGGTTGGAAGAAGTAGCGCAGACCGCATTCGATCGGGTGCTCGCGAAATTGCCCATTTTCGTCGACCAGATCGGGGATCGTCTCGGGAGCCGAGGTCGCGCTGCCTTGCACCAGTACGAGATGGAGTCCGACGCTCAGGGTGGGGTTGTTTGAGGCGATAGCCACGGCCTCTTCGAACGCTGCACCATTGACCATGATCCCAGCGTCGGTGAGGACTCCCTCCCGGTGCCCGCGCAGGATACCGGCATTGATTCCGGACGACATTCCGAAGTCGTCGGCGGACACGATGAGCTTGCGCGCTTCGGTCACGAATCGGCCCGTGGGTCGCGAGAGTTGTGCACGCCACCTGCTTGGTTGAGGGAACGGGGTGAGTCAACCTGATTCGGGCGCCGCTGCCGAATACGCCGTCCCCCTCGCTGTCGATCTTCTCGTTACTAGGTTGGCCCCCCTTTGAAAAAGGGGGGTTCGGGGGGATTTTGAGATCGATCCCTTCCAATGAATCCCCCTCAATCCCCCTTTTTCAAAGGGGGAAGTCATTCGCGAAGCGGTGACGGTCATTCATCGACAGTCCCTCCACCTTCATCGGGCGGCGGATTGACTTTCCGGCGAGGGAATTGGACGGTCAGAGGTTCTATCGAGGTGAGATTCTCATGAGCTCGCAAGCCGATCTTTCGATACACGCCCGCCGCCGCAACCTACATACGATGGCCAACGAGATCTTCGATGTCGTGGTGGTCGGCGGCGGAGTTACCGGCGCCGGGATTGCACGCGACGCGGCCTTGCGTGGGCTGCGGGTCGCGCTGATCGAGCGGCGCGATTTCGCTGCCGGCACCAGCAGTCGCTCTTCGAAGCTCATCCACGGTGGATTGCGTTACCTGCAACAGGGCGACGTCGGGTTGGTGCGCGAATCGGCAACCGAGCGCTACGTGGTTCGCCGTCTGGCGCCGCATCTGGCGCAGCCGGTTCCGATGTTGTTTCCACTCGGCAACCGTCGCGAGTACGCCAAGCTCAGCGTCGGTTTGTGGACATTCGATCGTCTCGCCAGTGTCTCCGACGAAGAACGTCACCGACTGGTCACCGCCGAGGAGGCGCTCGAGATCGAGCCCCGTCTCTCGAGCGACGAGCTCTACGGCGGCGCTGTCCACTATGAGTACGTCACCGACGACGCTCGTTTGGTGATCGAGATCGTCAAATCCGCGGTCGGGTTGGGGGCGGTGGTTGCGAACCACCTCGAGGTGGTTCGCTTTCTGACCGTCGAGGACAAGGTGGTGGGAGTCGAGGCGCGCGACGAGTACTCGGACACCGAGGTCGCCGTGCGTGGACGCGTCGTGGTCAACGCGACCGGGCCATGGGTCGATTACGTCCGCTTGTTGGGCGAGCCGGACAGCGGGGCTCGGCTCCGATTGACCAAAGGGGTCCACATCGGCGTTCCATCAGAGCGAGTCGGTCTTTCCGGGATCGTGGTGATGAACGCTCGCGACAAGAGGGGCGTTTTTGCGATTCCGCGCGGGCCGGTGACCTACCTCGGCACGACCGATACCGACTACGCCGAGATGGACGATTATCCACGGGTGACGTGGGACGACGTCGAGTACCTGTTGGATGCGGCGAATCGAACTTTCGACCTCGAGAAGCCGCTCGGCGCCGCCGATGTCGTCAATGCATGGGCAGGATTGCGTCCGCTGTTGCACCAGGAGGGCAAGAAGCCGACCGAGTTATCCCGCCAAGACGAGGTGATGGTCAGCGACGGCGGCTTGGTGTCGATTGCCGGAGGAAAGCTGACGACCTTCCGGCGGATGGCGGAGCGAGTTACGGACATGGTTTGCGCGCGCCTGGCCGAAGTCGGCCAAACGCTGCCGCCCCCGGTCGCGCTCAGCGACCAGCATCCCCTCAGCGGCGGCGAGACCGGCGGTAATCTGGCGGCATTCGAAGATTACCTGGCGAGCCGGGTGCGCGACGTCAAGCGCGACATCATCGCACGCCTGGTCGGCCTGTACGGCAGCAATGCGACTGCGATTGTCGACGATATGGAACGCGATCCGGAGAGCGCCCGTCCCTACGTTCACGATTCGCTGCTGACGCCGGCAGAGGTTCGCTACAACGTGAGACACGAGATGGCGACCACCCTGCAAGACGTACTGGAGCGCCGTACCCGTCTCCTCTTATGGGATCTCGAGTGCGGTCTTTCGGTTGCCGAGAGGGTCTCGGCGACGCTCGCCGAGTTGCTCGGGTGGGACGAGGTTCGACGCCAGCGAGAGGTCGAAGAGTATGCCGACTTGGTGGAGTGGATCCGGAATCCGCAGGGCGTTCCGGAGAGCGAGGAGGAGCCGCAAGCGGCCAATGGCTGATCGTGGCTGACTATGGCTGGTATTGCTGATCATGGCTGAGAACGACAACCAGAAACTGCGGGCGGCTTTGGTTGCCGAAGTTGGCGAACAGATCGTCAATTGGAACGACGGGACGCTGGACGATCATTCGCACGACACCTGGCCACTTTCCCTGATTCGCGCCCACCGGGGGGATCTCGGCACGCGGCCGGCTTGTGTCGTATCTCCGGCTTCGACCGAACAGGTGCAAGCGGTGCTGCGACTGGCCGATCGGGAGAAGGTCGCGGTTTCCCCCTTCGGCGCCGGGTCCGGTGTTTGTGGAGGCTTCTTACCGGACAATGGTTCGATCGTCCTCGACATGCGGCGTATGAACCAGCTGATCGATGTCGACGAGACCTCCCTGACGGCCCGCGTCCAGTCCGGGATGATGGGGCACCTGTTCGAAGCGGCGCTGGCCGAGCGCGGCTACTCGATGGGGCACTGGCCGCAGTCGATCGAGCTTTCGACCGTCGGGGGGTGGGTGTCGACGCGTGCAGCCGGGCAGTTCTCTTCCCGCTATGGGTCAATCGAGGACATGCTGCTCGGTCTGGAGGTCGTGCTTGCCGGCGGTGAGTTGGTTCGCATCAGTCCGTCTCCACGCCGATCGGCCGGACCGGACCTTCGTCATCTCTTCCTCGGCTCGGAAGGGACGCTCGGCGTGGTGACCGAGGCGACGGTACGGATTTTTCCAGCCCCCGAGAGTCGCCGCCTGAGCTCGTTTGCCTTCAGCGATTTCGAGAGCGGTCTCGAGGCGATTCGTCAGATCGTTCGCGTCGGATGGCGCCCGCCGGTGTTGCGGCTCTACGACGGACACGAGGCGGCTCGCCACTTCGGTCAGTGGATCGAGGACGACGAGAGCATGCTGTTGGTGCTGAGCGAAGGCCCCCCGGCGATGGCGGCCGCCGAAACCGAGGCGTGCCGTGAGATCTGCCTCGCGATGCAGGGGCGAGAGACCGGCGAAGCGGCGGTGGAGCACTGGCTGGAGGAACGCAACAACGTACCCAGTCTCGCCGAACTGATCGCCAAGGGCTTTGTCGTCGATACGGTGGAAGTCACCGCCGATTGGCGGCACATCGGCAATCTATACCAGCAGGTCATCGAGGCGGTGAGCGGAGTCGAGAGCCTGTTGATCGTTTCCGGGCACAGCTCGCACTCGTATGCGCAGGGGACGAATATCTACTTCACCTTCGTCGCCCAACCGCAGGATCAGAAGGATGCCGAGGCGACCTATCTCGAGTGCTGGAAGCGGGCGATGGATGCGACGGTGCGGGCGAACGGCTCGATCTCGCACCATCACGGGGTGGGAAGATTGCGCAAGCCGTGGATGCGAGCCGAGCACGGTGCCGGCATCGAGGTGATGCGCTCGATCAAGCGCGCGCTCGACCCGCGAGGGATTCTCAACCCGGGCGCGCTGCTGCCCGAAGACGAGTAGGCCGCAGCGGAGCATCGCGTTGTACATTCTCTCCATCGACGAGGGTACCACTGGGGTGCGGGCGGTGGTTTTCGACGAATCCAGCCGAGCGATCGGCGGCGCCTACGAAGAGGTCGAGTCGTCGTACCCGCGACCCGGATGGATGGAGCAGGACCCGCTGCATCTCTGGAGCCAAACGATGCGTGTCGTGCAGCGGGCGCTGGCGGAGAGCGCTTTGCAAGCGAGCGAGATAGCCGCGGTGGGTGTCGCTACCCAGCGCGCCACGGTCATTGTGTGGGATCGCGCGACCGGCGAACCAATCTGTCCTGCGATCGTTTGGCAGGACTCGCGTGCCGCGGCTCGCGTCGAAGCGCTTTCGGCCGAGGGTTTCTTCGTTACCGCGCAGGCGGCGGCAACCAAGCTGGAGTGGCTGCTCGACAATGTGGACGGGGCGCGCAGTCGCGCTGCAGCCGGCGAGCTGTGTTTCGGAACGGTCGATAGCTGGTTGGTGTGGAAGCTCAGCGGTGGCACGGCGCACGTGACCGATCATTCGAATGCGTCGTGTACGGCCTTGGGCGACCCGTTCGTGGGCGGATGGTCGGCTGAGATGCTGGAGGCATTGAGGATTCCGGAGGCCATGATGCCGTCGGTCGTCGACACCAGTGGCGTTTGCGGACGCACGTCGCGCGAGGTCTTCGGCGCCGATGTCCCGATCGCGGGTGTTGCGGGAGATCAGCAAGCGGCGATGTTTGCCGAGCTCGCCACCGAGAAGGGCGGGGTCAAGGTCACCTTCGGTACGTCGGCGATGGTCGACATCAATACCGGTGACTCTCTGGTGCTTTCGGAAAACGGTGCTTACCCGCTGGTCTTGTGGAGTCTCGCCGGACAGAGAACCTGGTGTCTGGAAGGAACCGTCCTGACCAGCGGAGCCGCGGTGCAGTGGCTGCGCGACGGTCTCGGGATCATCGCCGCTCCGGACGAGACCGGCCCACTCGCACAATCGGTGGAGGACAGCGGCGGCGTCTGGCTGGTGCCCGCGTTTCAGGGTCTGGGAACACCGCACATGGACTCCAACGGGCGCGCCGTTGTCGGTGGAATCTCGCGGGGCACGACGAGAGCTCACATCGTACGCGCGGTACTCGAGGGCATCGCGTATCGCACGCGCGAGGCGCTCGATGCGCTCCTGGCGGACACCTCGTCCGATCGTCCGGCGCGGTTGCGGGTCGACGGTGGTGCTGCTGCCAACGATTTCCTGCTCCAGACACTGGCCGATACGCTCGGCGTGGAGGTGGAGCGTCCTGAGACGATCCAAGCGACGTCGCTCGGCATCGCGTACCTCGCAGGAATGGCGACCGGTTTTTGGGGCGGCGTCGAGGATGTGCGAGCGTCTTGGCGCTCGGGCGGGGTGTTCGCGCCGACGTCCGAGCGCGATCGCAGCGAAAACCGTTACCGCGAGTGGTGCGAGAAGGTCGCGGCCGCTCGCTTGGGCTCGATCTCGCAGTAGAAGGGCGGCGGGCTAGAGGCAGTCGATTCCCGGTTCTGGGGTCGCCAGCCAGTCGAATCCGACCGCCAGGGCATCGTGATCGCTCAACGGCTCGCCCGTCGGATCGACGAATCGATCGAGCTCGAAGCTGCAAGATACCGGGGCTAGGTTTACGCTTGCGTTCGATCGAAAGAAGAACTTGTCGATCGCCTCCTCGTCGACGATGCCCTGTGCGATGCAGGCGTCCTCCAGGCCGGTTTCCTCGGTCAGCAGCGCGAGGTTGGCGTCGTCGTGTGGGCGCCGCAGTCGCATGTTGAAATCGCCGCCGGCGATGACGGCCCGCCCAGCGGAGAACTCGAGCATGAATTCGACCAGGTCTCGGGTGTTCTGGTCCTTGAGAGCGCGATCGCTTTGCGAGTTACCGGCTTCGCCGTGGATATTGTAGATATCGACGCAGACGCCGGGAGCCAACTCGGTCCGCGCGACGCTGAAGCCCTTCAACGCCAGGCAATCGGCGGAGGAGTCGTCTTCGCACCCCTCCCACCGGCGGCGCGTGACGTCGCCGAAGGGAAACTTCGAGAAGCGATTGAGACCGTCGCTGACCAGGGCGCTCGGGCGCTGCGGGTCTTCGCCCAGAGGCAGCGGCATCGGTGCGGACTTGAACGGATGATCCGCATCTGCGGCCAACACCTCATGATACACCCGGGTCGGCGCAAGTGGGTTCGGATCGGGAGTTTGCCAGCTCTCCTGGACCAGCACGAGGTCGTATGCGTTCAGCAGCGGGCTGATCAGTGGAGTGTTCGCCTCGGGGTTCGAACCGGATAGCCCCTGGGGAAGCCCGGCGACGTTGTAAGCGAGTGCGAGCACATTGCCGCTGATCTCGGCGTTGCCGTCATCGTCATCGTCGCCGCATGCGAACGCCAGGCAAAGCGCGAGCGCCGCGACCGTGTGAAATACCATTCGTCGAGTCGGCATGGTTCGAAACCCCCCTACGCCTAAATCTGGTTCTAGCCGCGACTGTTTTCAAGAGAGCGAGCTCGGACTCGACTCGATCGCGCCGCTCGCAAAAATGCCCGGCGCGACACTTTCGCAGCCGGGCATTTCGTTCGGACGAATGGTCGATACTTCGGATCTAGTTCCACAGTGCGGCGATCGCCGCGCCGATTCCCCATTGACCGCGGGACAGGCCGGAGATCGTGTTGACGCCCCAGCGCGAAGCGTATCGGGTCTCGGACCCTGCGGTGCCGCCCGTGGGGGTGTACGAACCTGCGGCGGTGAACTGCATGTCGATCTTGCCGAGGTCGAAGAAAACGTCGAACCCGGGTTGGATGGCAACCACGTTGCGATTCTCTCCCGATGTAAACGACTGTCCGGCGAGCTCCAGTCGCAGGCCGAGCAGGTCGGTGGCGGGGAAGAACAAGGTGCTGCCGTACACGATCGATTCCGGCGATCCGTTGGAATCTTGGTGATTGTAAAACTGGTACCCGATGTGGGTGTTCAGATCGACCGGACCGGCGTGGACCGTGCCGGTGACGAAGGGGATCGTGCCGACGTTGCCGGTGGTGATGCCTCGATCCTCACTGCCACCCGGGAAGGTCATCACCAGTCCGCCCCCGAGATCGAACAGATCCTTGCGCAGAGGGACGATCTTGACGTGGGCGCGAACGTCGCCGATATCGTCGGCGCCGCCGCTCAGAGCGTCGCCCTTGGTGTTGTGATAGGGGATCGCGACACCGCCCTGGATGGTTTCGCCACCCATGGTCAGCCGGATCTCACCGGTCACGATCTGGTTGTCGGTCCTCGTCGGAGCGAAATCTTCGTCGCCGATGCCGGGGTCGCTGTTGAAGGTGACTCTATCGTCCTCGGTATAGAACATCGCGATTCCGAAGTACGAACCGACCGTCGTGTCGAACTCGAAGTGGTCGTAGTTTCTCATCTTCATCGGGGTGGGAGCTTCCTCCTCTTCGCCCGCGGCCGGGTTTCCGGCGAGCAACAACCCGATCATGCCCAAGACAGCAAACGCACCGCGTGTCACCTTGCTGCTCATCGACCAATCCCCCTTCTGGCGAAACGCGCCCACGATCCGTTTCGTCCACTCATCAAAGACCGCCGCAGTTGCACTCGTTCAGCCGCGCCGGTCGATCAAAGTTTGCGGCAGCATGTCCATATAGGACTGTGAATGCAAGGGCTGAGAGGGGCATGTCGGCGCCGTGCTCGGGTTGGTTGCCGCCCGGATGCCCGCCGGGATAGGGTCGGCCGAATCCAGCTATGTCACAGTTCGTCCCCGACGACGCCGTCGCGGTTCCCATCGACCGTCGCGAGCAGCTAATCGAGTACTTCGCGGAGGCGGTGAAGCCGCCGGACGAATGGCGGATCGGTACGGAGTACGAGAAGGTCGCCGTTTGCCGCGAAGACGCGCACGCGGTTCCCTTCTCCGGCCCGCGCGGAATCGAGAGATTGCTGAGCGAGCTGTCCCAGCGCTTCGACTGGGAGCCGTTGCGCGAGCAAGGCCGGATCGTCGCGTTGCGCGGCGACGAGGCGTCGATCACCCTCGAGCCGGGGGGGCAGTTCGAGCTCAGCGGTGAGGTCTGCGACAGTGTCCACTGCGCAAGGGCCGAGTTCGCCGCCCACATCGACGAGATCGTCGGTATCGGTGACGAGCTCGACATCGCCTTTCTGGGACTCGGCATGCAGCCGCTCAGTCGGGTTGCCGAGATCGAGGTCGTCCCGAAGCGGCGCTACGGGATCATGGGTCCGTACATGGATAAGGTCGGAACCCTAGGCAAGCGGATGATGACCCAAACCGCGACGGTTCAGGTCAATATGGACTACTCGAGCGAAGCGGACGCAATGATGAAGCTCCGTCTGGGGATGGGCTTGGCGCCCTTAATCAACGCGATGACTGCGAATTCTCCGCTTTGCGACGGCGACCTCAATGGCTACGTCTCGTACCGTGGCCACATATGGAGCGACACCGATCCGGACCGCTGTGGATTCCTCCCGTTCGTATTCGAGGACCGTGCCGGTTTCGAGAGGTATACCGACTACGCGCTCGACGTCCCGATGTATTTCATCGTTCGCGACGGCGAGTGGTACGACATGACGGAGTTGACCTTTCGCCGCTTTCTGGAAACCGGTCACCAGGGACATCGCGCGACGATGACCGACTGGGATTCGCACCTCACGACGCTGTTCCCCGAGATGCGCATGAAGCGCTACATCGAGATGCGGTCGGTCGACAGCCAGCCGCCCGAGCTGATGCTCGCGGTGCCGGCGCTGGTGAAGGGAATCTTCTACGAGCCGGACTGCTTTTCGGCGGCCTGGGACCTGGTGAAGAAGTGGAGCTTCGCCGAGATCGTCGAGCTCTATTCGATCGCTCATCGCCGCGGACTTCACACGCGCGCCGGGACGACTTCCTTCCGCGATCTCGCGATGGAGCTTCTCACGATCGCGCGCACCGGTCTCGAGCGACACGCGGTTCGCAACGATCGGGGCGACGACGAGAGCGTGTACCTCGAGCGACTCACCGAGTTGAACGGTCGTGGGATGTGTCCGGCCGACGTCGTCATCGAGAAGTGGAAAGGCGAGTGGAACCAACACATGCAGCGGCTGATCGAGGGCAGTGCCTACCGGGCGCTGACGTGATCGTCCCGTCGGCGGGGGGCTCTCGGTGGCGGTAGGCGGGGTGTCGCCGCATCGGCGGGAGATCGCGGTTGTGGCCGCGGTCATCCTGTTGCTGACGGTCGCAGCCTATTGGCCGTCGTTGTCCGCGCCGTTTCAGTTCGACGACTACGCCCGAATCACCGGCAATTGGAATCTTCATGCCGGTCGCTGGTGGCGAGGGATCCGACAACTCGGGGGATCCCGAGTGCTTCCTGCCTCGACTATCGCGCTGAACTTCTGGTGGTCCGGCGAAGACACCTTGGGATACCACCTCGGCAATCTGCTCGTTCACATAGCGGCGACTGCGGCGATGATGTGGATGGCGATGCTGATCGCGCGTACACCGCGGGTCCGTGGCAGCGCAGCGGCCGCCTCGCCGCTGCTCTTCGCCGGCGCGGCGGCGGCGTTGTTCGCCTGCCATCCGCTCCAAACCCAAGCGGTGACCTACATCATCCAGCGGTCGGCTTCGATGGCGGCTTGCTGCTACATCGCCGCCGTCGGCGCTTACCTCGCGGGTCGGCTTGCCCAGCTGCGCGGCGAACCCGCGCGACGCTACTTTGCGGCCGGAGTGACCCTCGCCGCAGCTGCCTTGTTGTCCAAGGAGAACGCGGTCACCTGGCCCGCGACCGTGTTGTTGGCGGAGGTCGGGTTCTTCGGGCGGCGTCAGGTCGGGCGGCTATTGCGCTTCGGAGTCCTCGCAGCGCCGGTGCTGGCCCTGCCCATTGCCTTCAAGCTGGTATCGTGGCGCTTCCGTCGTGGCGGCGCTCAAGTCGGGGACGGCTTTTTCGACGCGATCTTCGCACAGGGAGTCCACACGAGCGTTGCGGGAGCGCTGGGGCCGCTCGACTACTTTCTGACCCAGATGATCGTCCTCCCGCGCTACCTGCGCCTGGCGATTGTTCCGCTCGGGTTGAACGTCGATCACCACGTGCGTGCCGTCGAGGGCATCGACGGCGGAGTGGCGGCGGGCGCTGCTCTCCTGGTCGTCCTGTTCGGACTCGGCCTGTGGGCACTGCGCGCCGTCCCGGTGGTCGGTTTCGGCATCTTGTGGGTGTTCGTGACGCTGAGTGTGGAGTCGACCTTCATCCCCATCCACGACGTCATGATGGAGCACCGCATGTATCTGGCGATGCCTGGCGTGGCGCTGATCTTCGCAGCCGCAACCGGCCGAGCCGCGGTCGTGCACCTGCGCGCGTCCGCGGTCGCGCTGGCGGCCGTCGTTTTGCTTCTCGCGGCGCTGACCTTTGCTCGCAATCAGGTCTGGCAAAGCGCACTGTCCCTGTGGTCCGACGCAGCGGCTAAGTCACCGGAGAAGGCGCGCGTGCACGTCAATGTCGGCGTCGCCTACCATGGTGCCGATGAGCTCGATGCGGCGATCCGCCACTACTGCCGGGCGATCGAGATCGACCCCGAGATTCCGATCGCGCGCGAGAACATCGAAGTCGCGCTCGAACAACAGGGGAGGTTGGACGACGTCATGA
>JANQHZ010000506.1 GCA_028282445.1 Candidatus Binatia bacterium
CGATCTCGACGCGAGAAGCCGTCGGCCGAATGATTCCGCAAGTCGGGCTCTTCGCGCCGGAGGCGAACGATTGGCAGCGCGCGCTCGACCGTATCCACGAAATCTGCTCGGTGGTGCCGACTGCGGAGCTGCACTTTCTACCGGATGATTCGTTCTGGGACTTGATCGATGACTGACGCCAAGATTCGCCACTCCGAAGAAGTCGCATTTCGCGTCATCGACGGTTCTGCAGTTCTGGTAACCTCGAACGAGGCCGCCCTCTACTGGCTCAACCCAGTCGCGACGCGAATTTGGGAGCTCGCCGATGGAAGCAGGCGGGCCACCGAGATCTCCGACGCGATTTGCGAGGAGTTCGAAGTCGACGGTGAGCGCGCCCTGAGCGACGTCAACGATATGATTGCAGCCTTCGTCGAGAAGCAGCTGCTCACCCAAAATGCGTGAGGTGTTTTCTTGACGACGACGACGCAGCCGAGCGAGGCCACGGTTCAGGAGCCCTCTTCTCACCGGCTCTTCGCGAAGTTGGTCCGGACTGCGGATCGGCAGAACATTCCTCTGACCGCGTCGATCGAGCTCACGCAGCGCTGCAATCTCGCCTGCGTGCATTGCTACAACTTCGATCGCAGCCGTCCGCTTTCCCGCGACTCACTCGCGCAAGAACTGCAGCCGAGCGAAATCTACGACATCATCGATCAGCTCGCCGAGGCAGGGTGCCTCTTCCTTTCGTTCACCGGCGGAGAAGCTCTGATGCACCCGCACCTCAACGATTTCGTCGTGCACGCGCGAAGCCGCCACTTCGTCGTCAAGATCAAGACCAACGGCGCTACCTTGACCGAGAGAAAGGTCGGGCAGCTCGCGGCAGCCCAAGTCGCGGGCTTCGATATCAGCTTGTACGGCGCCGACGCGTCGACGCACGACGCCTTTACCCTGGTCGACGGCTCTTTTGACCGCACCATGGAAGGGATCCGGCACGCGCGACGCTCTGGCATCCCTGTGCGGGTAAATATGTGCGCCACCCGCCACAACGCCGATCAGATCGAGCGCATGATCGAAATGGCAGAGTCTCGCGGCTGCGGCGTCGGCGTCACCCCTTTTCTGACAGCACGCTATGACGGAACGGACAGCTCCCTCGATCATCGTGTCGAACGCAAACAACTGGAACGCATCTACAGCGGCCCCCTGCGCGACTTTCTACCGAAACCAGATTTCGACCCAAAGCGCTCGGTGCAGTGTGGCTGCGCCCGCACCAACTGCGGAATCTCTGCAACCGGAGACGTCTACCCGTGCATTGGCGCGCCGATCCCGAGCGGAAACCTGCGCCGGCAAAGCTTCGCCGAGATCTGGAAGGATTCCCCAGAGCTCAATCGCATTCGCCGGCTCGAGCTCGAGGACTTTCGCTCGTGCGTCACATGCCCGACTCGTCCGTCCTGCATGAGGAGCTCGGGGGTCGTATATTCCAACACCGGCAACTATACTGGCGCCGAGTCATTCACCTGTATGGACGCCGAGGTAAGGATGGCGGTCCACCGAGAGAGAACGTCAGCTACATCGGGAGATCCTGAATGAAGCGAGAAGACCAAGACCCAAGCGCCCCTGCGGACAAGATCGGCAAGAAGAAGCCATACGAAAAGCCCGCCTGGGAGATCGAGAAAGCCTTTGCCGAAGGCGGTCCCGACACAACCTGCGCTAAGGCTGACTCCGGCTTGTGCGGCCCTGGACCGGTTCAGTCCTGAGCACTTCGCCGCATGGGGCATCAAGGCGTCTTCGAGCTGCAACGGCAGCTTCTTGCCGATGGAAGTGTCGTCCGGCTCCAAGTACGCGGCTACAGCATGCTGCCCCTTCTTCGCGACGGCGATATCGCCGTGATCGAGCAAGGGCCCTACCACCCCGGCGACATCCTCGCCTACGTCACCGGTCAGCAGATCCTGATTCACCGCTTCGTCGACAGGGAGTCGCGGCACGAGTACCTCCTGCGCGGCGACGCCCTGCGCCGCAACGACCTCCCCATCGAAGAGGCGCAGATTCTGGGTCGACTCGTAGCGATCGAACGCGCCGGCTCTTCGATCCCCGCCGACGGCCCGCGGGCACGGATCCTACGGGCTTTGTCGAGCGTCCGAATCTTTGGTGAGCCGGCGCTCGCTCTCGCCATGGGCGCCACCCGCCGAATCCAGCGCGCCGGATTGGCCTTTACCGCGCCCGCAGCACGCTGAGCTCGTGCGACGCCTCACGGCAAAGCTCGTCGCACCAAAACCACTGTGCCCCGAGACGCCGGCAGAGATTCTCGCCCGGCCCGAGCTCGACCGCCTACGGCCGTTCGCCTACTTGCAGACGCGTCGCCAGCGTACATCTCTGTCCGACGACGTCGACAGAGCCTTGCGGCGGGCCTACAACACGAGCCTGCGACGCAACCTCTTCTTGCACAGAGAGCTGGTCGATCTCGTCGAACGACTGTCTCGACACAGCATCGATGTCATCCCGCTCAAGGGGACCGACCTCGCTCTTCGTTTGTACGACGACATCGCCCGCCCGACGCAAGACATCGACCTGCTCGTGCGCAAGGACCAATTGCGACAGGCCGCTCGCATTCTTGCCGACGCGGGATACTCGGAGTCGGAGGACGTCGGTCGCTACGATATCCTGTTCCTGCGCAGGGACTCGGCAAGAACCTATGGCGTCGAGCTCCACCGCAGTTTCGATCATTTCGCCAGCTGCGCCGAGCGCTTCGTCGACGCCTGCTGGGAGAGAAGCCAGAGCATCGAAGACGGCGAGCTGCGCGGCGCGCGCCGGCTGGAGCCGACGGACGAGCTCACCTACCTCTGCCTGAATCTCTGTAGGCATCGCTTCCGCGACCCCTTTCTCGCCCTCGACGTTCACCTGGCGATCCGCCGATGGCAGCGCGAAGTCGACTGGAATGAACTCGTGCAACGCTGCAGCAGGCACCGCTTGCGCTACCCTGTCGGGATGGCTCTGGAGTTCGCTCGACACTGGTTCGGCACCGAGGTCCCCGACGACACGATCTACAGCTTGAAGCCACCGCTGGCCACGCGAAAGCTGCTGCGCTGGATCGAGTGGACCGGCAACACCCACGAGCTGGAAGCGATTTTCCCGATCACCAAGCACTTCGAGATCGCGCTACGCATGATGCTGCTCGACGAAACATGGGGAGACCGCGCCGAGCATCTCTCATTCGCAAGCCGCACCGCCCGCAGGCTGGCGCAGTCGCGATGGCGCGCGGCCGACAGGCTGGAACGCGCCCTCGGGTAGTGCGCCGATTCGCGTGTAACTTCGGCCGGTTGCGCAAGGAATGAACCGCCGCAGAGTCACCGCGACGATTCTCGTGCTCGCAGCCATGGCAATGTCACTGTGGCTGCGCCTGCTGCCATTACAGCTGCCCTCGGTCGACGAGTCCCAGCGTTCGCACTTCACCTACCCGGACGAAAGCGGTCGCGAGCGCGTCTACCTCGGCGGGTTCGACAGCTACTAC
>JANQHZ010000448.1 GCA_028282445.1 Candidatus Binatia bacterium
GTGTGCGCCAACTGATCGACCGAGGGGGTGCGGTCGATTCGGCCAATGAGAGCGGTTGGACGGCGCTGCATACCGCGGCCCACCACGGCCACCTCGAGATTGCCGAGCTGCTGGTCGGGCGAGGCGCCGCGATCGACGCGGCTACGAGCGAAGGCGAGACCCCCCTTCTCAAGGCGACGGAAGGTGGCCACGAGGAGCTGGTAACGTTGTTGTTGGAGAGCGGTGCGGCGGTCGAAGGTAAGAGCCAACGCGGGTGGACCCCTCTAATGGCAGCGGCGTTTGAAGGGCGGGTCGACCTGATCGAGCAGCTATTGGCCGCTGGCGCGGACGTTCACGCCAAGGATCGACTCGGGCCGACTGCGTTGATCCGCGCCGCGGGCAATGGCTACGCCGATGCGGTGCGGGTACTACTCGCCGCCGGAGGGAAGGTCGATGCCGCCGACAACGAGGGCGTCACTTCGTTGATCGCGGCATGCGTGAAAGGACACCTGCCGGTCGTGCGGTTGCTGGTGCAGGCGGGCGCGGACGTGAACGCCGCGAGTGTGGACGGCTGGACGCCGTTGGCGACAAGTTCGGCCGGTGGCTTCTTCCAAATCGTCGAGCTGCTGCTCGACCGCAAGGCGGACATCGACCACCAAGGCAAGAATCAGATGACTGCCCTCATGCTCGCTGCGGTCAATGATCACCCCGAGACGGTCGCGCTTCTGCTCATGCGCGGCGCCGATCGATCTCTGCGCAACCACGAGAACGAAACCGCGTTCGAGATCGCGAACTTCTGGGATCACGAAGAGGTCATCGCGGTGTTCGACGCGTCTGCCTCGGTGGGATCTCCATGAACGCCCGCTCGAACGCGAAAGGCGTCCAGACGTCCACCAGGCCGAGCGGGGTGGTGACCTTGCTGACCGACTTCGGGACTCTCGATCCCTATGTCGGGATCATGCACGGAGTCATCCTGCGCATCGCGCCGCAAAGTCGACTGGTGGATCTCACCCACCGAGTGGCACCCCAATCGGTTCGGGGAGGCGCGCTGCTGCTGCGCAACGCGGTCGAGTACTTCCCGGTCGGCACGGTTCATTTGGCGGTGGTCGACCCGGGGGTCGGTAGCGCTCGGGCGCCGATCGCAGTCGCTACCGATGCCGGCTGGCTGGTCGGCCCGGACAACGGCTTGCTTGCAGGCGCGGCCGAGGTTCTCGGCTTTCGCGAGGCGCGTCGGATCGAGAACGAGCGGCTGCTCCTGACTCCGGTCAGCAACACCTTTCACGGTCGTGACGTGTTCGCTCCGATCGCCGGATTTCTGGCTGGTGGCGGAGCATTCGACGAGGTCGGGGCGCCGGTCGATGAGATTCTGTCGCTCGAACCTTCGCTGGTGAGTGATGACGGGTCGGTCGTCACCGGAGAAATCGTCCACGTCGACCACTTCGGCAACCTCATCTCGAACATTCCATCGAAGTCGATCGAGGCGGCGACGTCGATTGAGATCGCCGGCCGGACGCTCACAGGCCTCGCGTCTTCGTATGCGTCCGCGGCGCCAGGCGCGGTCTTGGCGATCGTCGGCAGCTGGGGAACCCTGGAAGTCGCATGCAATGGCGGGAGTGCGGCGGAGACGCTAGGCTGCGGTGTCGGCGCTCCGGTATCGGTTCGCCGAGTATAAGAGCGAGCCGTGCAGCGCGAAGACTACTACCCGGGATCGTCCCACATCCCCGCCCCGCAACCGATTGCCGCCGGGCGCACGAGCGTCTGGATTCACATCGCTCTCTTTGCCGCGACTTTCATGTCTGCGGCCGCGGCGAGCGCCTGGGCCCAGGACGCGGATCTGCTGGGCGATCCTCTTTCGATACGCGCCGGCTTTCCCTACTCGGTCACTCTTATGTCGATCCTCTTCGCGCACGAGTTCGGCCACTACGCGATGGCCCGCGTGCATCGGGTCGATGCGACCTTGCCGTACTTCATCCCGGCGCCGCCGATCTTTTTCATCGGCACCTTCGGCGCGTTCATCCGCATGCGCGGTGTCCCGCGCGATTCGCGCGCCCTGTTCGACATCGGGGCTGCCGGACCCTGGGCGGGGTTCCTGGTTGCGGTGCCGGCGATGGTGGTCGGCCTACAGCTTTCGGAAGTCCTGCCGATGCCGGAGTCGGAGCTGTCGGGGTTCTTCCTCGGCGACTCACTGTTGATGAAGACTCTGCAGTTTTGGGTCCTCGGGGTCGACTCCAGCACCGCCACGGTACAGCTGCATCCGATCGCGATGGCCGCCTGGGTGGGATTTCTCGTCACCGCTCTGAATTTGCTCCCGGTCGGCCAGCTCGACGGCGGCCACGTGGTCTACGCGGCGCTGGGCGAGCTCTGGCATCGGTGGATCTCTCGCGGCGCCATCGTCGGGCTGGTGATTTTGGGGCTCGGAGGGTGGCCCGGATGGATTTTTTGGGTGGCATTGCTTGCCCTGATTGGGTTCGGCCATCCGCGAACCGAGATGGCGGGGATGCCACTCGATCGCGGTCGTACCGTGATTGCTCTGCTGACGGTGCTGATGTTCGCGCTGGT
>JANQHZ010000514.1 GCA_028282445.1 Candidatus Binatia bacterium
CTCGACAACAAGCGTCGCGCCGAACGCGCCGAGGTCTGGTACCTGAAGCCGTTTCTCGACGCCTTGGTGGAGACCGTGCGGCGAACCGAGGGCCGCGCTCGCAAGTCGAATGCGACCTTGCTGGCGATCGTCTACGAGCTTCTCGGCGCGGTGAGCTACTTCGCCGTTTCCGGTCCGACCCTGTCGAGGATGTACGGGGAGGAGGAGTACGAGCGCCTGTGCAAGCGCTATCCCGCCGAGTTGCGGCGCCTCATCCAAACGCGATTGCAGTCGCGTGATTGAGCGTCGCCGGTGACTGCATCCGGCCTATCGACATTCTTTCAACCTTCGTCGAGACGGCGGAGTGCGATGCTGTTCTCAGTTTCGAGGGAGATGTTCATCGGTCAGTCGCGTTTCGGCAACGGATCGTCGACGTCGACGATTCGGCGACCATAGAAGAAGTGCATCTTGGACTCGAGGCCGCCCGGGAGATCGCCGTCGTAGCACTTGCGAATCAAGAGCTGCGACACGACACGCCAGTCCATTGCGTTGGTGTTGAACATGGTCTCTCCGCATTGCGAGCAGAAGACTCGCTTCATACGCTTGGTGGGGTGCTGGAACCAGATCAGCTCGTCTTCACCTTGTTCGATGGAGAGTTGATCGGGCTCCCATGCGGTCACCGAGTGATAGGGGATCTTGAGTAGGTCTCGGCAATCCTCGCAGTGACAGTACCCTCGTACTTTGGGGACCCCCGACAGAGTGGCCTTTACTCGGGAACAGTCGCATTCGATCTGGAAGGTACTCGCCATCCTCGACTCCTTTGGTTTTACACTCGCAGCTGCGGTGACGATTTCAGTGTCGATCGAGCACGATCCGGAAGCGCGCGCGACCCGACTTCAGACGGTCGAATGCATCGTTCACTTCGCTCATTGGAAAGTGCTCCGTCACCGGACGGATATCGTGACGCGCCGCAAAACGCAGCATCTGGCGGATCGTTGCCGGACTGCCGACCGGCGACGAGCCGACCGACTGTTGGCCGAACATCATCGGGATCAGATTGAGGTCGAGCGGCTCGGTCACGGCGCCGACCATGTGTAGGCGGCCGCGGGGCTTGAGCGTGGCGACATACGCATTCCAATCCAGCGGTACGTTGACCGTCGACAACACCAGATCGAAGCGCCCCGCGGCGGCTTTCACCGCGTCCGGGTCCCGCGAGTTGATCGTATCATGCGCGCCGAGCTCGATCGCTTCCTGCTCCTTGCCGCTCGAAGTGAACGCCGTCACGTGACAGCCCCAGGCTCGGGCGAACTGTAGACCGAGGTGACCGAGCCCACCGATGCCGACTACGGCGACACTGCTCGTCGGAGAAACTCCCAGCTCGACTAATGGACCGAACACCGCCATGCCGCCGCACAGCAAAGGACCAGCCGTCTTCGCGTCGAGCTCTTCGGGAAGCTTGTCGACGCTTGCAGCATCGGCACGAACGACATCCGCAAACCCACCGTGTCGCCCAACGACGGTGGGCACAGCGTCGGCACACAGGTTGTGATGTCCGGAAAGACACACGTCGCAGGTCATGCAGTAGCTCGCGTGCCAGCCAAGTCCGACGCGATCGCCGACGGCGAGGTCGGAGACTTGCTCGCCCACCGCGGAGATCGTCCCAACCACTTCGTGGCCGGGGATCAAGGGAAAGCTGGTCAGATCCCACACGTCCTCGACCATACTGAGGTCGCTGTGGCAGATGCCGCACGACTCGACCTCGATATCGACCTGATCGCGATCGATCGCACCGAGCTCGTATTCGTACGGAGAAAACACTCCATTGACTTCGCTCGTAGCCCAAGCGTGAACCGTTCTCATCGTTCCGTTGCTCCTTCCCAACTCGCTGGCACTGGACGTGATCAGGCCACTACCCGGACGAGCTTCTGATTGACGAATTCCAAGATGCCAAGATCACCGCGCTCGCGGCCGTAGCCCGACATCTTGACGCCGCCCATCGGCCGGCGTCGCTTGCGTCGCAGTTGTCATGATTCCTTCCTCCTCGCAGTTGGTCAGGGGCGACGTTGCCCTCACGACCGTTTGCAATGAGCTAACCGCGGAGGTACACATTGTAAACCAGTATACTTTTTTATACCTGCGTAGGGAGAGCCTCGATGCCTTCAACCGCCACAAAACCAGCTATTTACTCCAAGGGGATCAAGGGTGAACCCTGCCTCGAGCCCTGCCCGATCGAGCGCGGGATGAGGGTGATCGGGGGGAAATGGAAGGGCTCGATCCTGTGGCACCTGAAGGACGGCCCGGTGCGCTCCAACGACCTCGCGCGGATGCTGGGCGGGGCCACCCGCAAGATCGTGAACGATCGCCTGAAGGAGATGGAGGCAAACGGGCTGGTGTGCCGCCGAGTGTTGAGCGAACGTCCAATCGCCGTCACTTACGAAATCACGGATTTCGGCCGGTCGACGTTGGTCGTGCTCGACCAACTCAAGGAGTGGGCCGAGACGCACGACATCTAGGCAGGGGGCGATCGCCCCTAGGCCGTTGAAAAAGTAGGCCGGGCTGTTAGGGGGGATCATTCCAGAGCCCGTCGATGACGAGTTGGTAGGGTTGCCGTGAAAGTTGTTCTCCACTTTTCGACTCGCCGCGACGCGCGCGACCGGCTCGCGGAGATCCTGAGCAGCGAGGCCGAGCAGATTCGCGAACAGGCTCCGGACGGTACCGTAGTGACGTTCTTGTCCCGGCTGCGCGACGACCCGTTCGGTAAATCAACGCGCCTTCAGTTCACCTTGGATATCCGGGTTCCGGGCGACACCGAGACAGCCGCCGTCGATTACCTCGACGGTCTGGCCGCGCGGCTCGGCGATTCGATACATCCGGATCTTTCAACGGCGTTGGTCGGCGAAGATCACGTATTCATCGAGCCGAAGGATGCGCCGCTGCGATTTCAGGCCTTGTTGCGGCGCAACGCTCGGTTCACACACGAGGCCTTTCTCGAGCGATACCGGAGCATCCACTCACACTTCGGCCTGAACACCCCTGGAATCAGGGGGTACGTGCAGTTCCATGTGAACCCGACTCGATCCAAGGAGGCAGCAGCTCGCATCGGTTTCGGCGTTTGGGGGGTGGACAGCATCTCGGAGCTTCACCTGGGATCTCTCGAGGAATTTCTCGGCGCCGTCTCGAATTCCCCGGTGCCAAAGGAAGCCATGGCGGACGAGGAGAACTTCGTCGACCGCGAGAACTCTCTCCACTTCTGCTCGAAGATCGAGACATGAGCCGCCCCGGCGTTCGCAAGTTCTGATCACGAAGGAACCGGGAAATCTTGGAGGCGCGAGATGGATGCAGACGAGCGACGATTGGCTTCGGGAGAGATGTGGGAGGCCTGGTGCGATCGGCTGAAGGCCGCCGGCAAGTCGATCCTGTCGGAGGGCTTTCCGAGCTCGCCGCGCGAGCGCGCCGAGGGGTTTCGCTGGCTCACCCGTGTGATCAACTACGCGACCCAAATGGAGATCGAAGCAGGCGACCCGCAGCATCCCTTTTTCATCAAGTACGAAACACCGCACTTTCAATGGGGTGGTCCCAACCCTGACAACGTCTACCTCCGCGCCAACATCGATCCGCAGTCGAGCTACCGCGTCTGGGCCGATGTCACTGGTGTTCGCCAGGCGATTTTCTCGATCAACGAAGGTGACATGCAGTTGGGCCAGTTCGGAGTCTTCAGCGAGCGCAGCCTCGACCAGTTCGAGGTAGGTCCAGAGGGGCTGCTCGAGCTCTGGATCTCCCCCGACGAGCAGCCACGGAACTGGATGCCCGCCAACCCCAAGGGCCGCCTCCTCACCATTCGCGTCTACCAGAGCGATTGGGAGCAAGATGCCGGTCCTGTGTTCCACATCGAGAGAGTCGGAGCGGAGGGGGAGCCCCCACCTCCGCTCGATCCGGCCTCGTTGGCCCGTAGTCTGGAGCGCGCTGCGACTTGGGTCGAGCGCACAGCAGTCTTTTGGAACGGCTACACGTCAGGCGCATGGGATCAGGCCGAGAAGAACGTCGCGCGTCCGGCCGGCTCTACACCAGGTGGTGCCGATAACAT
>JANQHZ010000552.1 GCA_028282445.1 Candidatus Binatia bacterium
ACGACGTAGTCGAACTCGAGCCCCTTGACCTGCCCGACTTCGGTGACCTCGATCCCGGGTGCGAAGCGATAGCGCTGATCCTGGACGAGGTGCACTCTCGGTACTTCGGCGTCGACCAGTCCGCGGTAGTACAGTGCGCTGATACCCGAGTCAGGCGTCAGTACGACGACGGAGGCAAGCGGCTCCGCTCCGCACAGAAGCATGAGGGCATCGGCCAGGAACGCTACGCAGGCACCGTGGTCGGTAAAGCGAAACAGCTCGACGGGCGGCCCGCTCCGCGTCGTTCGCGGAGGCTCGTCGTCCTCGCGCAACGGGCCCAACACCGACATCGCGAAGCGGACGATCTCCAGAGTCGAGCGGTAGCTGACCCGCAACGTATCGACTTCGGTCCCCTGCAAGCCGAGGTGGCTGAAGAACTCTCCCCACGAGGTGAACCCGGCATCCTGCAGGACGTGCTGCTGGGTATCGCCGGCCAATGTCATGCTCTGGCGCCGGTCGAGGCAGTCCAACAGTACCCTCACCTCGAGCGGTGAGAAATCCTGGACTTCGTCGATCGCGATGTGGCGGTAACGCAAGGGACGACCCCGCTTGCCGGTGAGCGCACCGACTCTGAGCTGGTACGCACGTAGCAGCAGCGGATCGTCTTCCGGATCGAGTGCGGCCTCGCTCTCCTGGTCGCCGTCCAACCAGGCGAGGATCTCGTCCTGGCGAGCGCGACTCCAAACACAGGCACGCTCGATCTCATCGAGGGAGAAGCTGCCGGGCGCGATTTCGGCCGTGACCTCGCTCAACAGCTCGCGTTGGGTAAGGACGCTCCCCCAATCGTCGATCGCCTGTCGCGCATTGGCCGGCCCATCGGTGCGCGCCACGTACCGGTTCAGCGCCTCGAGCAAAACTGGATGCTGCTTCAACCGCTGGACGACCGCGGGAGCGTCGTCACGAATCTCTACCGGCAGCATCGGCATCAAGGACCTGCAGATCTTACGTGCCCACTGGGCAAAGGTCTCGACCCTGACGTTCGCGACACCGAGCGCGGGCAAGACGTGCGCCACGTAGTCGCGCAAGGCTCGCGAAAAAACCACCACCAGCGAACGCGGCGAATCGAAGGAGGGGTCCTCGTAGGCCAGAAACGCGATGCGGTGTAGCGCGACCGTCGTCTTGCCGGACCCCGCGGTGCCGCGAATCACGACCAGACCTGACGAAGGCCTCGCGATGATTTCGAACTGCTCAGGGTCGATCAGTCCGGCGATGTCGGCTAGGTGCTTGTCGGCACGCGCCACCCCTGTGCGAGCCGATCCCAGCCCGGACGTGTCGGCGCCGGCATTTCGGTGCTCTCGTAAGGACGCGCCCTCCCCCGTCGCCAACCTCGGGGGCTCGCGGGTCTGCACCGCCCACCCCGACTCGGCATCCGGATCGGCGACGAAGATCCCCTCGGGGGCATCGACTCGCCGTACCCGACCGTCCTCGATCGTGACGGTGCGCCGAGTCTGCAGCTCGCCCTCGCGCAGACGCCCGGACACCTCTTCTTCGAACTCGTCGCCCTGCCGATAGCGGTAGAAGATCTTGGAGATCGGTGCGTTCCGCCAATCGACGACATTGACGCCGCGCTCGATGAACGTCGCCTTGCCGAGACAGATATCCCACGTCCGGCCATCTTCGTTGAGCTGCATGTGACCGAAGTACGGCGACTGCGGCGAGATGCGAGCTTCCGTCCGGGATTTGCGAATGCGTTCGAGCAGAGCCGATTGACGATCGTACTCGGCACTCAGCGCGGCGCGGTCGTCGGCCCCACGACCGGAGAGCAGTTGTTCACGCAGTCGATCCAGCTCGGCCAGCGCCTCGGACTCGGACGGACCGCTGATGCGAGGCCCCTTGGCGACGGCCTCGAGGACCCGAGCGCAGAGCTCGAGCTCTTCTCGTACGATTCGATCCATGGCGAAAGCGGCTAACCAGAATGAAGGTTGAGTACGAACGACGCAACCGTGCGGTCGAGGGCATAGAGCTGCCGGGGCTCGTTTCGGAGTGAGCGCCAAGGCGGCCAACCCGGCGGCGGAATCGTCAGCGCTGTTCCAGCTCCGCCTGGCAGTCGAGGCAAACCGGCGTTTCCGGTTTGGCGCGCAGTCGCGCGATGTCGATAGGCTCTTCGCAGCGCCGGCACTCCCCGTAGCGGCCCGAGTCCATCGCGGCCAAGGCCGCCGCTACCTGTTGCCGGCGAATTTCGAGCGCCGCGCGCGTCGCTTTGGCCATCTGCTGTTGCTGGATCGCCTCCATGCGCGACAGCCGACCGATCGGCTG
>JANQHZ010000558.1 GCA_028282445.1 Candidatus Binatia bacterium
CTCGCCATCAATCTCGCCACCACCGCCACCGACCAGGGGGCGACGCTGGTGAACTACGCCCCGGTCGTACGACTTCTAAAGAAGGATTCCGGGATGATCGAGGGTGTGGTACTGCGCGACGAGGAATCGGGCGAAGAGATCACTACCCACGGCAAGGTCATCGTCAACGCCACGGGTCCGTTTGCCGACGGCGTTCGCAAGCTCGATCGCGACGATGTCGCGCCGATGATCGCGCCCAGCCAGGGCGTACACATCGTGATCGACCGCTCGTTCATCCCGGGCGACTCCGCCATCATGGTGCCCAGCACCGACGACGGACGCGTGATGTTCGCCATTCCATGGCACGACGTCGCCGTCGTCGGGACCACCGACACGCCGATCGCGAGCGTCGACCTCGAACCGGTTCCCCTACGCAGTGAGGTCGAGTTCATCCTGGAGACCGCCAACCGCTATCTCGCCCGGCCGGCAACTCACCAGGACATCCACAGCGTCTTCGCCGGCATCCGGCCGCTGGTCAAGATGGGCGACAGCGAGAACACCGCCGCCCTGTCGCGCGACCACACCATCCTGATCGATCCCGACTCCGGCCTGATGACAGTGGCGGGCGGCAAATGGACGACTTACCGCAAGATGGCGGAGGACGTCATCGACCAGGCGATCGTGCTCGGCGCCCTGGACGCGCGCGAGTGCGTCACCAAACACTTCTCGATTCACGGTTTTCACCGCTACGCCGAGCGATTCGGCGAGCTGGCGTTCTACGGGTCGGACGCCCAGCTGGTAGAAAAGTTGGGCGAGCAGAACCCGAAAATGAAGGACAAGATTCACCCCGCCCTTCCGATCACCGGCGCCGAGGTTCAGTGGACCTGTCGAAACGAAATGGCGCGCACGCTCGACGACGTCCTCTCGCGCAGAACGCGCTGTCTGCTCTTCGACGCAGCCGCGTCGATCGAAGCGGCTCCGCGAGTAGCGGAGATCATGGCAGTCGAGCTCGAGCGAGACGCGGGTTGGGTCGAAGCGCAGCTGAAGGACTTCGGGCAGATCGCGTCCGGCTACCTGTTCGAAGCCGTGCAGGACTCGCCTGTTGGAGACGTAAGTCGGGCTGCTAGAGGAAAGAAGCTTCGGCGCGCGTGATCAGCCACAAGCGGGCGCCAAGAAGACAAGCGGCCGACGCGAGACCTGCGAGCAGCCCATACCACACTCCGGGTGCCCCCAGCGGCGTATAGAGGCCAAGCCAGGTCGACACCGGGAATCCGATCGCCCAATAGCTCACCAGGGTGATCACCATCGGCAGGCGAACGTCCTTCAGCCCTCGTAGCGCTTGGTTCGCTGCCACCTGCGTCGCGTCGAAGAGAGCGAAGGCCGCCGCGATCGGCAGGAACGATGCAGCCAGTCCGATCACGGCTGTATTCAAGGGATCGCCCGCGTCGAGATAGAGTCCGACGATTCGATGAGGGCCCAGCTTCATCGGAACGGCGACGCACATGATTGCCGCAACGCACGACGCAATCGACGTCGCCGCCGCTCGACGGACCGCGCCCCGATCGCCCGCCCCCGCCATCAATCCGACGCGCACGGATCCGGCCATCGAGAGTCCGAGCGGCATCATGAAGGCCAGCGCCGCGACGTTGAGGGCGACCTGATAGGCGGCCATCTCGTCGATCCCGAGGCGCCCCATTAAAAAGACGGCGGCGTTGAACAGCATCGCCTCGAACAACATGGTGAAGCCGATCGGCCAGCTGAGCTGCGCGACTTCCCTGAGGCTCGTCCAACACGGCTGCAAGAAGTGCGAAAACAACTCGAAGCGACGACTGCTCTCTTCCCAACGAATGTAGGCAACCAGTAGCGCGAAGCCCGCCAATTGAGAGATCGACGAGGCGACGCCGGCACCGACCAGGCCCAGTCGCGGCACACCCCAGTTTCCATAGATCAGCAGCCAGTTCAGGAAAGCGTTGAGCAAGGTCGTGCCGACGATGAACACCAGCGGCGCCCGCGTCCGCTCGATTGCCGCCAGGAAGTTGCGCAACGCCACGATCCCAAGGGCGAACGGCAACCCCGGAGCGAGCGCCAGGACGTAGGGCTCGGCGAGCGACGAAGGCAACGCCGGCTGCCCGAGGAGCAGCGCGATCTCTTCGGTAAAGAAGAAGGTGATGGAGAGCAGCGGGACGCAGACACCAATCGTCCACAACCCCATCCTCACTGCACGGCGAACGGTGTCGGTATCCTCGCGGTCGGCGCCGAGCGCTTGCGCGACCATCGGAGACACCGCCATCGCGGGGCCGAAACCGAACAAGAACATGGCGTAGTAGATGACCTGCGCGAGCGACGCGCCGGCAAGCGGCTCCGCGCCCAGTCGCCCGATCATCAACACGTCAACGGTATTGATGGAGAACTGCACGAGCTGGGTCAGCCCCATCGGAATACCGATGGCCATCAGCGAGCGAAACTCACGGAGCCATGGCGCAAGCGCACCCGTCGGTTGGGGCACACCCGCTTGGTCGGAAGCGCGCTGGGGTTCAGTCGACATCAGTGCCGTTGCGGCCTTCCCACGCGACGATCGCGACGCCGCCGGTGTCCGCTCGCTGCGCTCAGGAGATCGTTGCCCAGGCGTTTTCGTTGGTCTTGAGGAAGCGATTCACCTTCAGGTTGGCCACCAGGTAAGCCAGGGTCTCCAGGGTGTTGCCGGGCGGCGGCGGGAACAACCTCTTGAGGATCGACGGGACCGAGTAGAAGCCTTCGTATACGTACTTGAAGCCGCTCATCATGTCGTCGTTGGACATATGCGTCGGCTTCACCAGCGCGCTGCCGTAGTCGTAGCGTCCCCAATCGCCGACTTCGATCCGCCCGGCGTTCATCATGTCGTCGTAGAACTTGGTACCTGGGTACGGACAGGGAGTGAAGAGCTTGAGGAAAGACACCTTGTTCTCGAGGAGAAACTCGAGCGAACGCGGAAAGGTCTCGACCGTGTCGCCGTCGAGCCCGACCATCAGGAGCCCGATCACCTGGATGCCCTTGGCTCGAATTGCCGCGAGGTCCTCGTTGAAACGCATCGCCTGGTTGAAGCCCTTGCTGATCGACTCGAGGCTGTCCTGGTTGATGCTCTCCAGGCCGATCGACAGGCTGACGCAGCCGCTGCGCGCCGCGAGGTCGAGCAACTCGGGGTCGCGCGCGATGTTGATGGTCGACTGGCTCGCCCACTTGAGCCGGAGCGGAATCATCGCCTCGAAGAGCTCTTTCGCCTTGGCCGGGTGGGCGATCGGATTGTCGTCGAGGAAGAGGATCCGATCGCCGCCGAGCGACTTGATGGTTCGCAGGTCGTCGATCACATCGTCGACCGGTCGTGTGCGGTAGCTGCGGTCATAATACGTTTGCACCGCACAGTACTCGCAGGGATGGGGACAGCCGCGCGAGAATACCACCGGCCAGTGGAAGTACATGCGGTACAGCCAACTGGTCTTGAACGCATCGTACTTGAGCAGCGGCAGCCGCGTATAATCGATCTTCGCCAGACCGGTGAGGTCGGGACGCGCCGGCCGGCGGTAGATCCCGCGGCTCCGTCCTTCGCAAAAGTCGGCGAGAACCTCCGGCCATACGTCCTCGGCCTCGCCCGCGACCACCGCGTCGGCGTGTTTCAGAGATTCCTCGGCGGTGAG
>JANQHZ010000574.1 GCA_028282445.1 Candidatus Binatia bacterium
GGTCAGCACGTAGCAGGGCGGAGCGGCGTCTGTGCCGCGCAGGAATACGGCCGAGCTCGTTCGCGCTGCCACCTGCAGTCCGAAGTGCGACAGGAAGGCCTCGGCCTTGCCGCGATCAGGGGCCGAGACGCGGACGTAAGCAAGTTGCTTCACCTTGATGACGGGTTCACTCATTGGAGTCTCCTACGACCGCGGCGACAGCTGTGGCGAGCTCCGCGGCGGCCGACTTGGGTAGCGACGCTGCACGCCAGGCGACGTGCTGGTCGGGTCGGACGAGCAAGGCGCCGCTCGTCTCGACGCCGCAAGTTTCTCTCCAGGCGTCGTCGGCGAGCTGTGCGTCGACGCCGACACGTAGCTGTGCGAGCGGAACTCCGGAGACGGCTGCTACCGCCTCGGCCCATTGCTCGTGCTCGCCGAACGTAATCAGCGTGAACCTGTCGTAGTTGATCCAGTCGAGGGTCGACCGCTCGGCAGCCTTGTCGTCGACCCAGGTGTGCGGCAGTCGTGCCCCCGGCGTCGCATGCGGCGTGTATTCGCGCGTCGAGGCCGGCGGTCGCTCGCGACCGTCCGATACGACGGCACCGTTTTCGTAGACGAATCCGAGTTGAAGCCCGAGCATGTCGAAGTGTTCCGCCTGTTCCGCGATCGAGGCGCTGACCGCTTTGCGCGTTTCGGGGTCGGCAAGCGACGCCGCCATTCGCGCGCTGGTCGGCTCGGCGTCGGTGCCGAGTGCCTGCGGGACCAACACCATCTTCATGGCGTTGGTCAGGCTCTGCTCGGTGTTGTCGTGGGCCACCGACAGTCTCTCGACGGCGTAGGAATCGAGGAGTTTCGGCGCCGCCCAACCGTCCTCGAGCGCGCAGAGTTTCCAGGCCAGGTTGTGTGCGTCCTGGAAACCGCTGTTGAGCCCGAGTCCGCCGGTGGGAGGGAAGCGGTGAGCGGCGTCTCCGGCCAGGAAGATTCGGTCGCTTCGCATCGCGTCGGCGACTTGGGAGCTCATGTGCCAGGTACCCTTGTGTAGGATCTCGATCGCCGTGTCGCCGCCGATTGCGCGCAGGACGAGATCTCGGCAGCGATCGTCGTCGTAGTCAGCCTCGGATTCGTTGTCCGGGTCGAAGTCGTGCATGTACACCCACTCGCGATCGACGTCGTGCGCGATGAAGGCCCCGCCGGCCTCGGGGTCCAGGATGAAGTGGAGGACGCCCGGACGCTCGCGCACCATTTCGCGCAGGTTCGCGCCAAAGTGGATCATCAGGAAGCTCTGGATGCGCGGCGGGCCCTGCATCTCGATCCCGAGCGAGCGGCGGACGCGGCTCCCGGCTCCATCGGCGGCAACCAGCCAGCGGCTGCGAACCTCATGGGTGTGGCCGGTGGCGAGCTCGGTCACGGTCGAGGTGACGCCGTCGGCGTCCTGCTCGCTCCGCTCCCACTGCCAGCCGTAGCGCAGGTCGACGCGCGGCAGCTTGCGAAGTTGCTCGGCGAGTATCGGTTCGAAGCGGTGCTGCGACAGATTGCGCAGTGGCGTCGGGGTGTAGCGAAGGCACTCTTCGCCCTGGCGCTCGAAAGGGAGGTGGCCGACCTCCTCGCCGGCGAGACGGGTCACGAAGCGAACGTGGCCCGCATCTGCGGGGTCTTTGCAGACCGCGTCGATCGCCTGCATGTCGAGGCCTGCCTGCCGGCAGATCTCGAAGCTGCGCGCGTTCACGACGTGGGCGGCGGGCGCGGTCTGCGGACCGTCGCGACGCTCGATCACGAGGCACTCTCGTTCGAGGCTCGAGAGCAGCACCGCTTCGATCATGCCAACCGGTCCGGCGCCGACGATGAGGAAGGGGACTTCGATGCGCGACATGGGTCTCTCCTAGAACAGTCCGGCGTAGCTTCCGCCGTCGAGCTGGATGTTTTGGCCGGAGATGAAACCTGCCTGGGCGCTGCAGAGGAAGGCGCATGCATCGCCGAACTCCTCGGGGCGGCCGAGGCGACCGGCGGCGATCGATGCCTTCATGGCGTCGTAGGCTTCTTCGATCGAGATGTCGGCGAGCTTGGCGTGCAACTCGGCCATTCCGCGCTGGCGCGCCGTATCGATCCGCTCGGGGAGGAGATTGTTGATGGTTACGTTGGCGCGTGCGACGTCGCGCGAGAGCGCTTTCGATACCGAGGTCAGACCGGTGCGAGCCCCGGTCGACAATCCCATCGGCGAGAGGGGCGTTTTCACCATCGCCGAGGTGATGTTGACGATGCGTCCGAAGCCGCGCTCGCACATGCCGTCGAGCACGGCCCGGATCATCGCGAGCGGGGCGAGCATGTTCGCGTCGAGGGCTCCGATCCAAGCGTCGCGATCCCAATCGGCGAAGCGACCGGGCGGCGGACCGCCGTTGTTGTTGACCAGGATGTCGGGCTCGGGGCACGCGGCGAGAAGAGCTTCTTGTGTCGCCTCGTCGGCGATATCGCCTTCGACTCCCGTGACCGTGACGCCGTGGTCGGCGGCGATCGCCTCGACGGCGTCGTTCAGCGATGCCGGGTCGCGGCCGTTCAGCGTGACGTGCACGCCCTCGCGCGCCAGAGCGGCCGCGCAGGCGCGGCCCAGACCTCGGCTGGATGCACAGACGATGGCGTGGCGATCGTGAATTCCGAGATCCATGTGGTGATTCCTCCCCGCTCCTTTTGCTGTTCAAGTGACAAGCGAAATTTGCACGACACTTGTTCGCTTGTCAAGTGAATAACGCGATGTGCCGACCACGCAGGGCTAGACGCCGGTTCGCGCGTACGGGTGAGCGGGCTCGTAACCCGTCGGCACGGGCTGCGAGGATGCCTTCAGGGAACCAGCAGCCGTGCCACGAAGTCGGCGTGGTTCTCGATCGCCTGGTCGGTTGCCGGGTCGAGGCCGGTCAGCCGGCGGCATTCGGGCGCGACCGCAAAAATCAGCGACGCGGCGCCTGCGAGTGCGTAGAAGGCGTGTGGCAGAAGGGCCCGATCCAAGCCGGTGGCATCCGCCAGCCCGCCCGCAACCGTTTCGAAGCGCGGTCGCAGGTGAACGTCGACCAGCCAGTTCATTCGGTCGTCGGCGACTTTGCCTTCGTCCACCATCAGTCGGAACAACTCGGGCCTGCTCGCGGTGAAGCGCACGTAGGTGCGAATCGCTTCGCGCGTGCGCTCTCTGCCATCGCCGTGCTCGATCGCCTGCAGGCGATCGGCCAGCTGACTGTCGAGTCCATCGAATATGCTGTCCGCGGCCGCTCGCCACAGCTCCTCTTTGCTGCGGAAATGGTAGGTGATCAGACCTTGATTGGTCCCCGCGCGGCGAGCGATCTCCCTGGTGCTGGCGCCCAGAAAACCCTTCTCGGCGAAGGTCTCGACCGCGGCCTCGAGGATTCGCTCTCGGGTCGCTTCTCGCTGTTGTTGCCTCTTGGTGGTCGTCGCAGTCACGGGCGTACGTTATTCGATTGACAAGTCATTCGCAACGACCGGAGTTTGAACCGGCGGGCACACGAGTCCGGGGAGGGTGAAACCTACCGATCGGGCCACTCTGCTCGTTTTGGTCAGATCGCCAGCGATAGCGCGATGTAGCCGTAGTCGACGTCGCCGTTTTGTGGAGAGTTGTCGGCTTCGTCCATGAACCGACCCGAAAAGATGTGTGCGTAACCGCCTTCCAGCATCAGGTTGCCGGGGAGAAGGCGCCAGCGGATGCGAAACTCGAGTTGAGAGCCGATGAAGCTGCCCGAGCTACCGGTGGTGTCCCGTACGCCCGTGGTGGCCCACACATCTCGATCGGAGGCGAGCCAGTACCCCCGGTAAGCGAGGAAGCCACTCACCGACTCCAGCGGTTGCCACTGCGCGCGCACTCCTGGAGTGTTGAGGTTCGATCTGGCAAACGGCCCGTAGATCCCGGTCGGACCGAATTCGAAGCGACGTGCGCCGAACAGGGTGTCGAAGCGATTATTGTCGCCGTCGTCCGGGTTGTCGTCGCCGCTGGCGTAGTCGTACTGCAGCGCCAGTCGGGGCGTACCGAAAGCATCGAAGGTGTAGCCGACCGTGGCGTGGTGAAAGTGGGCGAAGTGGTCGAGGTCGGTGGTGCTTGCCGCCGAGGCGCGCGACTCGCCGGCCTGAAAGGCTGTTTCGAGCTGGTAGTCGAATCGTCCCCGTTCGGGAGAACGCCAGATCCGAAAGCCGGGCGTGATCAAGCGCCGCTTGCGCGACGGACGCTCCTCGGTGTCGCTCTCGTGAAGGCCGAAAACGAAGAGCTCGCCCAGCCCGAGCCAAGGCAGCTGGGAGGTCATGTGGAGGCCCCACAGCTGGTAGTCGAGGCTCTCGCTGTCGAACTCGACGTCGCCGTCCTCGAGATCGCTCGGCCGCACGGGCTCGCGCACGACCGGGAGCACCCAGAAGGCGCGTACGGATCGACCCTGCTCGCCGCGCCATTCGAAGTCGATTCCCGTGAAGGCGTTGATGGTGTTGCGGTAACGGTTGCGCGCGATGAATCGGCGGCTGCCGACGTCCATCGTGAGGCGCCCCATGCGGGTGGCGACCTGACCGCCGAAAACGTCGGAATGGCGCAGCTCCAAGTAGGCCCGAAGCAGCTCGACTGGGTTCACCACGCCGGTGTTGAGAACCGTGTTGCTGGAGACCGGCGCGCGGGAATCCTGCAGCTCCGCCCCGACGGTGAGCCATGCGGTCGGCATCGCACGGGCGTGGACCAAGGTGCGCAAGACGAGCGCGTCGGCGCTGCCGCTCTGGTTGACGCGGAACTGCTCGCCCAAGGATTCGTAGCGAGTGCGTTGCGCGAGCTGTAGCGAAACGCTCTGCGAGGGGATTGCCTGGTCGATCCGCAACGTCTCCCAGGCCCACACGGGCGCGCCGGGAAAGGCGAAACAGAAGGCCAGAGCGATCGAGAGCGTGGCGCGAGAAGGAGAGGGGTCGAGTCGGAGCATTGTGCGTGGCCGCGCAACATAGTGTGCACGGCCGACGCAATCCAGTGGCGACACCGCGAAACCGGCGCGAAGTTCTGGAGCGGCGCCGCCTGCCGGTGCGGCCCTGGCCATTGGACGATTTGTCGGATACGGACTGCAGGTATGAAGACCGGCACCAGCCTGGGCCTCTTGGGGCTACTGATCGCCGTATCGTGCGTTGCGCTTTGGTCGGTTCAGATCCATCAGGTCGACATTCCGGAAGATCGCACGATGTACGTGGTCTTCTTCTTGATGGCGGCGGGGCTCGGTGTTGGCGCCTTCGTTGCAGGGACGCGCTGGATCGGCGGCATCGCCGCCGCGCTGGCGATCGTCATCGGCTCGCTGGTTCCCTTCACCATCGCCATCAGTCGCCAGGAAGTCGCGGCGAATGCCATACAGGTCGGCGATTCGATCCCCCACTTCACCGCAGTCGACGAGCACGGCAAACCGTTCGACTCGAAGTCGCTGCACGGCCACCTGGTGCTCATCAAGTTTTTCCGGGCTCACTGGTGACCGTACTGTGTCGCCGAGTTGCGGCGATGGAAAGAAGAGCTTCAGCCAGAGCTGAAGCGCCGGGGCTTGCAGGTTGTCACCGTTAGCACTGATTCCGTCGAGGAGTTGCAGAACGGCCGCGGTGCGCACGGTCTCGATGCTACGATGCTGGCGGACTTCGACTTGGCGGTCACCGACGCCTTCGGATTGCGCAACCAGCTGATCAACTCCGCGCCGCCCGGCGACGAGCAGGAAGCGCTACCGGTACCAACGACCCTGTTGGTGGACCGCGATGGAACGGTCATGTGGATGGATCAGGCCGAGAACTACCAACGGCGCTCCGGTCCGAGCGTGGTCCGCACGGCGTTGCGCGATCACCTGGGTTGAGTCCGGCGAGTCGCAACCGCAGATGAACGCCGATCTACGCTGATGGGCAAATCCCGTCGGCGTCTGCGTTCATCTGCGGTTGCGGATTTCTGCCCCGTCGAAGCTAGAATCTCCAGGCGACCGTTCCGCGCAGCATGCGTGGCTCGACCGGATGGAAGTGAATGTCCTCGACGCCCGCATCGGGCTCTCCTTGCAGGCGCGACGCATAGAAGTAGGTGATGTCGTCGTCCTTGGAATCGAAGAGGTTGAGTACGTCGAGCTGCAGCCGCAGATCTCCCCAAGGAAAGTCGACCCAGTTCCATCCGGCTTGCATATTGACCAGGGTCGTCGAGTCCGATTTGACCGAACCGTCCTCGATCAGGGGGCGCTCACCGAAGTGGCGGACTCGCAGGCTGCCGAACAGTCCCCAATCCAAGTCGACCGAGGCGCCGGCGGCGACGGTGGTTTCGATCGCTCCCGGAATGTCTCGGCCGGGGGGGTCGCTGTCTCGGAACTCGGACTCGGTCAACGTGAAGTCGGCGTCGAGGATCAGCCAATCGAGCGGCCGCCAATAGTTCGCCAGCTCGAGGCCGTAGCGCCGGCTCGGTCGACTCGCCTCGGTGTTGCCGGCGTCGCCGACGAAGAGCAGCTCCGAGTCGAGATCGAGCCACCAGAACGCCAAGGTCGACTGCAGCCCCGGGATCCAGGTCGTGCGCGCCCCGAGCTCCGCCCCTTGGCTGGCGACCAGAGGGTCGACCCGGTCGACCGCCTCGCCCGAGACCGGGTCGAAACGAATCGTCGTGCCGCGAGCGTCGTTGCTGTGAAACCCGCCCCCGTAGTTGGCGTACACTTCGGTGTCGGCCCACGGTCCGAGCACCACGCCGACCTTTGGATTGACGATGCCGTCGAAATCGTCGCCACCGTTGCGCGGGTCGCTGATTGCGTCGACATCGAACCAGTAGAGATCGCCGCGCACTCCAACGTAGGCGCGCGCCCAGTCGGTCAGCCGGCTCTCTCCGGTCCAGTGTAAGCCCAGGCTGGTCACCTCGGCCTCGTCCTGACGGACGGTCGCGAAGCGCTGTCTCTCGGCGGTCTTGAACAACCCGACGTCGTCGATGTTGTCGTGGCGAAGCTGCAGCCCGAAGGTGTGGTGGAGGTGGATCGGCCCGAGCGCGTGGGTCAGCTGCTGGGAAGCATCGAGCCCGACGATGATCCTTTGGTCGACTTGCTGAAATTCGTCACCGTTGTCGGGATCGTCGAGGAAGTACGTGAAGTTCGACCACAGATCGAAGTCATAGCCGCTGACGAAGGCGCGGATCGATGTTCGGTTCTCTTCGCCGCGCCAATAGCTCGCCACCGCACTGTA
>JANQHZ010000576.1 GCA_028282445.1 Candidatus Binatia bacterium
AGACGACGATCCTCTGGTCACCGGCGGCCTCATCGACTCCTTCTCGATCGCCTACATCGGCGTCTTCATCGAGAATCGATTCGGCGTCTACATCCCGGATCCGGACCTCACGGTCGAGAATATGGACACAGTGCGCAGCATTGCCGAGCGCGTCCTCGAAGGAACTTGACGCGTTCGATGGAGTGAGCTGCGGCCCGGCCGAGGGGAGACGGATCGGGGTCGGACCGTGCTAGACGGCCGATACGGCAGAAGAAAGTCTCCGTGAGGTGCCCCAAATTGCCCTTAGGGTTAGGCGCCGTTTTCGCCTCTGATTTCGAGATCAAAGGAGGGATGAATTCTGCGTCGCGTGGTGACGTTCAAGCTCGGCGCGCCGATCGCTTTCACTTGCCGGGTTGTGTCTGGCATCTGACGCATCGCTGTCGCGATCGCCGAAGCTGCGGTTGCCGAAGCACTGGCCCGAGCCGAGGGCCGTGACGAGCGATGCACGAAGAGCGTGGCCGTCGGCAGCCGCGGGTTCTTGCACGTGGTGCCAAGCCAACTAGGGGGCGAGCGCTTCGCCGCAGGGCGCGTCGCTGCAACGACGGCGGTTTCGTCCTCCGAGAGGGCCTCGGCCAACAGTCTTCGACACGAGTGCACGAAGACACCAGGGGACTCAGATAGGATCTCGTCGGCCCTTCGTAACGTTGTTTGCAGCCTGGCACCCTTCAGATCGTCGACCCAGCTTGGTCGCAAGGATTATTTGTTTACAGCCAGTGAGACTTTCTTTAGGCTACCGCTCAGTGGGTTAGTTCAGAGTGGACGCTCTAACGGGGGAACTATGGCTCGCTCCGCACAGATCGCACCGAACATTTCGGGGCGGCTTCATGCCTGGTCGCGCGGGGTCCTTGTTGGTTTGATGCTCACTCTGGCGGTGAGAGCACCGGCACTGCAGCCACCGGAGTTCTGGCAGGCACTGGCAGATGCCACCCGCATCGATCGTCTCTACGACGATGTCGAGTTTCTCTCCGGAACACTCCGGACGCGAGACTACAGGACTCCCCAAATGGGCTATGCCAACGACTACGTGAACTCGGAGAGCGCGCTAGGTGCACGGGGTCACCCGGCCTAGCGGCGGTACGCGGACGTCCAGGAAGGTGTGCTTTGTCCCTGTTCGACGCTGACCTTCCATTCGCTGTCGGTGCGTCGTTGGAAGTTGGTCGTGAGGACCGAATGGTAGGACGACACCGGGCCGACGTAGGCCTTGGGGCCGTCGCAGTCGTTCTGCGTGAAGATCATCAGATTCGCCTTGCCGGTGGCGGCGTGGAGGACCCAGCCGACCTGGTTGCCGGCGGCGTCGGTGGGCGCGGTGTGAACATCGGCAATGGTCGGCTCGAAGATCGTGAGGTCGGTGCGGTCGAAAAAGAGGGTCGGATACCAGCCGTCGTAGAAGACTTCACCGCAGCCGCGTATCTCCTTCTCGATCGTGCGGCGTAGCAAGAGCAGGTCGTCTTCCGGAAGTGGCTCGCCTTCGAGCTCGCGCTGCGCGATCGCGAGCAGCCGCGCCATGAGCTCCTGCATGTTGGCGAAGTAGCGCGCAAAGCGGTCGATGTCGAAGCCATGCGCGGTGAGCTCGGCCGCCATCTCGGATCCGCGCTCGCCGAGCCGCTGCATCGCGGCGAAGAAGCTTGGCGCCGGTTCGAGATAAGCGTCGGGATACGTGCAGGCGATTCCACCGACATAGCTCTGCTTGCTGTAGAGAATGGTGTCGTGGCGCAGCTCGGCCCACGACGCGAGTTGGGTCTCGAGGGTCTTTCGCGACCAGGCTCGGGTGCGCATGCTGGCCGGGCGCTGCGGTCGCGTAAGGTCGTCGTTGAGAGCGCGTAATGCATCAAGCCAGCCGTTGTAGAGATTGGCTTCCCAGAAGGAGCTCGGGTGCTCGTCGATCAGGAATCGCAGCTCGTGCAGGGTCCCCTGGTGCGAGTGCCGCGCGAGCTCGTCTCCGAGGAGCTCGACGGCGCCGTTGGCGCCAAGGGCGAACATGACGTCGAGCTCGCTCGGCAGCATGCGGCGAGTCTTGGTGCCGGATCCGGGGTCGATGAGTCGATCGTAGGTGACGTGGTGAAAGACGTAGGAATCGATTACGAAGCGCTGGCCGAGTAGCAGGAAGACCCGTGGCAGGACGAAGGTTGCGGCATTCGGATCGGTAGCGATGACCTGCGACATGATCCGCTGCAAACCGTAGGGCGATGCGAGCAGCGCCTCGCGCAGCCGGCCGTCTGAGGTTGCATCGAGGTCGGCCAGATCGTTCAGGCGGTTGGCTGCGGCGAAGACGTCCATGTCGCGGGGATCCATCGAATCGCGTTCGCCGACCATGTGCTCGATTGCCAGGTTGACCCGGTCCCAGCGCGGACGCGCGCCCGAGTCGCGCAACAAGAGGTGCATCAGGAAGGCGGCGTCGAAGGCGCTTCGGTTGAAGCGCGGTGCGCCCCCCGACAAGTCGACGAGCGCCATCTCGGTTCGCCCGAGCCACATCATGGTGCGAAAGTAGCGCCGTAGCTTGGGGATTCGCTCGTAGTGCCCGCGCGGCTTCATCTGGCTGTAGTCGTAGGTCACCGAGGCACCGAAAATTGCGAGACGACTTGGCTGCTCGGCCTCGACGTTGGCCAGGATCGCGGCGACGGCGCGTGCCGCTTCGGCGCCGCTGAATGCTCGCGCCGGCTCTTCTTCGAGCAGCGTGCGCGCGACGGTCAGGTAGACGTCGACGTCGCGCGCCGCGCTCTGCATGCGCGCGGAGATTTCGCCTTGGCGGAGCATGAGCTCGAGCCCAGCGTGCATTCGCGAGAGCATGCCGCCGACCTCGTCGACGAGAACTCGCAGCTCGAGGTATTCCAGGATCGCCGCGTAGGAACGGTGCAGGGCGTAGAGGATGCTGTCGGTCGAGATGAAGACCGGCAGGTCCGCCTCGTAGATGTGCTTGTAGGCCGACTCAAAGGTCCTGTGCGAAACATCGTCGAGCACGACGAATCCGTTCTCGTCGAGAAGCTCGAGCTGCTCGGAGCTCGGTTCGGTGTCGGCGGCAATCTCGGTCAGGTACTTGGCATCGCCGGCATGGTAGCCGATGTCTTCGACGTAGGGCGGCGGCGGGTAGAGCTCCGCGAGGTCTTTCGGGGTGAGGGCTGCCGCTTGCGACTGGACGCGCGCGTAGGCCCCGAGAAAGTTGCCGACGCAGCCTTCGATCGAGACGCGCACGGCGGTGATGATCTCGGCAACGCTCACCCGCTCGTCGCCGCTGACGTCGAATGCGGGACACGCCTCGGGGGCGCGGTTGCCGAGCGAGATCGCCACGCCGCGCACCAGCTCGGAAATGACGACCGCGTCGTCGCCGTCGCAATCTCCCGGACATTCTTGCGCGGATGCCGGCAGCGCCGCGCTGAGAACCAGTCCTAGCGCAGCGAGTCGAATGGTCGATGCGAATGACACGATCGGACCGTAGTCTTCTCGGGCGAGAGATTCCAGCGCAAACTTGTCGAAGAGGGCCTCTGGATAGGTTTGGTGTGATCCACGGCCGACGGAGCTTCGCGACCGACGTCGCCTATGCCGATTCTGTTCGGGCTGCGTCGCTCATGACTCGGGCCCGATCAACTCGAGAATCTCCTCGAAGCTCCGCTGAGCCATTGCGTCGAAATCTCGTAGCGTCAGTCGATCGTTGACCAGGGTGAGGATCTCGGCGGTGTTCTTGGCGAACTCGCTGGTCCGTCGGTAGTCGGCGAGGACCTCGGTGCCGATGTTGTCTGCTCCGAGCTCGCGCACCAGCTCCGTGATTTCTTCGTACTTCTTCTTCCAGTCCAAGGCGCGTCTCAATCTGTTTGCAAGCGAGCCGATCTCTGCGTCGGGGAGAATGAGCGGGATGACTCGTCGCATGAAGCGCTCGGCGCGGTCGCCGCAGTTGCGATAGATCTGGAATAGCTCGGACATGCAGTAGCTAGACTGCAGGTACTTGTCGCTGATGACGGCGATGATGAAGTCGCCTTCTGCCAGCTGGGCGATGAAGTTGGAGATGGTGGATCCGATCTCGGCGTGGGTCTTGTCGCGGATGATCTCTACGCCCCGCTTGCCGATGACGGCGCAGAGGTCGTCGACCAGCTGTTCTCGTTTCCTGCCCTCGGGGGTTTGGTCGCCCCAGGCGTAGGAGACGAACACTTGGGGCTCCGCCTTGGGTTCGGCGGGGCGGGCGTCGAAGACCATTTTCTCCGATTGCGGTTGCTCGACGTGCTCCGGCGGCACCGGTCGACGGTTCTTGTCGAATGCCGACGGTTCGGCTTCCAGGATCTCACGTGTTGCTTGCTCGTCGGCAGGTTGGCCATCGATGCGAACGACCGGCTCGTCGGCGTTCCAAGAAGGCAGGCGCAGCAACCATTGCGTCAACTTGCGGGCGAGAAGCTCGCGTCGATCGCCCTGCACTCGGACGATGATCCGGCCGGAAGCGCCTTCTCCCATTTGCTCTTCAATGATGGCGGCCGAGCTCGATTCGCGTTCGAGTACCCAGACGCCGGTTCTCCAGTACACGCCAGCTTCGACAGCCTGTTCGCCGATGCGAGAGATCACCGAGCGAATCGTACCCTTGTGCAGAAAGGCGAAGGGAAAAGAGATCTCGAGAGTTGCGCCGTCTTCGCCCCATCGCCGCTGCCGCAGTAGGTCCTCTACATCTTCTCGCCCCGGCAGCATATCGGGCGCGACGTACTCGGCCGCGACCTGTCGCGTCGGGTCTCCCTTCCTGGCAATGAAGCAGATGCCGCAGCTGGTCATCAGCTCTAGGAACAACCGCTGCTCGTTCTCCGAGTGGTCTGACCAAACCAGGTCGTTGAGCAGCCCTCGGTTGAATCGGCCCTTGGCATGAAGCAGGTAGCGATAGGCGTCTTTGCGATCGAAGAGTGCGTACACCGCCTCGAGAGCCCACGATTGGTCGAGGATAATGTGATCGCCGAAGTGATTTGGGTTGTGGAAGACGACCCCGGAGTCGTGCATGTATTGCAAGAGACTGCGCGGCGAGGTGACTCCGTCGGCTTCCCTGCAGATTTCTTCGAAGCGGGCGAGCGGCAGTGTTCGGTTCAGACGGTCTTTGGGCTCGCGTCGCAAGTCTTCTCGCTGCATTTCTCGGATGCGGTCGATCACTTGCGCCCGGCCGCGACCGATGGTGGCGATACCGTCTCGGTCGCGAATGTAGTCGATCGCCTGTCGGATGGCCTCGTCCAGACTTGCGCGACCGCTGTCGTTGAGGGCGCTGTAGCTTCGAGGTTTGCAGAAGTCGAAGCTCAGCATGGCCGGTGGCGCCGGCGCCGGCTCTTCTTGCTCCGGTCGGTCGCATTGGGTTTGAACTAGAATCACCGGGCTCTGGTGGCCTCCCAGGTTGCGCACATACTCCAGCCAGTACGGCAGTCGATCGTTTCGAAAGCTGAGCCCCCCGTGTTCGTACTCCTCGGTCGCTTCGGAGCCGGGGTTCCAGGCGACCAGAAAGATGGCGCGCGAGCGTGAGAAGAGGGTATGCGTACTGTGATAGATCTCCTGGCCGCCGAAGTCCCAGATGTTCAGGACCGGGTCCGTCTCGCGAGGCCCGAGCTCGACCGAAGCGACCGTGATTCCGTGGGTGGTAGGGATGCTGTCGTCATAGTCTAGGCCTTGCAGTCTCTGGCAGATCTGGGTCTTGCCGACGCGCCCGTTGCCGAGGACGATCAGCTTGCTGTCGCGAACCGGCTCGTCCCCGGCGTCTAGATCGGCGACATGGTCACGGATTCTCTGCAGGCAGTTGTCAACTACGCGGGTCGAGCGCAGCTCGGTCGGGATCTCGGAGATGCGCGACTCATGGAGGAACAACTCGCGCAGGGAAGGCAACTCCAGGACGGTTCTTTGGATCCTCTCGATGCGGCAGCGATTCGCCTTGAGTTTCTGCAGCGAGCTTATCGCAGCGAGGGGAGCGAGGTCGGAGATCCGAGTAGAGCTGCAGTCGAGGGACTGAAGGGATTGGAGGTGTGCGAGGGGAGCGAGGTCGGAGACCTGAGTAGAGCTGCAGTCGAGGGACTGAAGGGATTGGAGGTGTGCGAGGGG
>JANQHZ010000586.1 GCA_028282445.1 Candidatus Binatia bacterium
CGTGGCGCAGCTGACCGACCGCGAACGCGACGTACTCGACCTGCTGGAGTTGCGTTTACAGAACAAGGAAATCGCGGAACGACTGGGAGTGTCGTTGCACACCGTGAAGTACCATCTCAAGCATCTGTACCAGAAGCTGGGCGTGCGCAGTCGCCGCGAGGCGGCACTGTGGGCGCGCGATCAGCGTGAAGGCGGATCTCCCGAATCGGATACCGCCGCGATCTAGCAAAAGCACGATAGCGAGGCTGTTCATCGCCGACGGCCGGCGGATGTGATGTCTTCGCTCGACGAGCTAGCGGCGAAGAGGATGGCTGTTGGCGTCCTTCAACAAGGAGATCGTTTCGCGTCGTGAGCGGGTGCCGGCCTTTTTGTAGATCGATTTCAGATGCGACTTGACGGTCTCGTTCGACACGTGCAGAGCTTCGGCGATTTCCCGGTTTTGCAGGCGCTTTAGCAGCAACTCGAGGACATCCACCTCCCGATTCGTCAGCTGGTCGGTCCACGAGCGAGTGCCTGCGGACTCGCGCGTAGCCTCACCCGAACGACTCGGGAGCGGCGCACCGCAGCAGCGCTCGAGTCGGATCACGAAGGGGCGCGTGTGGTCATCCGTCTCCCGCAGCAGGGCGGGCATCCAACTCGCAAGTGGGTCTTGATCGCTCAATACCGTGACCGCGTCTAGTCGCTCGGCCTTCGCAACCAGCTCCTCTAGCTTCGCCCGGGCAGTCTGCCGCTCGCCGGCCCGATAGATCAGGCCCGCTTCGAGCGCTCCCAGCTGAAGCTGGAGCAGCACGCTGCCATACTGGCGCGAGCGTCGGATCTGTCGCTCGAGCGATCTCTTCGTCTCTGGAAGGTCTGCTTCGACGGAGGACCAGACGCGCAGCTGAGAAAGCTCCGGCGGAAAGAGCCGCCCCGGGCAAGCGTGCTCGGGTGCGACGAAGCGATCGGCCCAAGCTCTTGCTCGAGATGGTCGCTTGCGACGAAGGTCGATCTCGGCCGACAAAGCGGCGGCAGCATCGGCGAGAAGCGAGCTACCCTCGTCGATCGCGTAGTCGGCGAGCGACTGGTGTATCCGTTCCGCGGCCGCCCAGTCGTTCCTCCGCAGGCTGCACAATGCGGCGACGGTAGCGGCGTCGGAATGGACGTCCGCGGACAGCGCACACCAATCGCTCGATGTGTCGTCGAGCGTCTCTGCCGCCTCGGAGAATTCTCCTTGCTGATAGTGGACGATCGCCCTTCGCACCCGTCCCTCCATCCAGCGGCCGGGGGACTCGAGGTCGCGCATGCGAAGCGCGAGCCGGCGCTGTTGGCGCAGGTCGATTTGGTCGACGACAAGCCGCGCATGTGTGCTCAACAGCATCCGCTGCGAGTCCCGATCCGACAAGGTCGGATCCACGAGAGCGGACTCGATCGCCGCGATCGCACCCGCCGAATCGCCACCCCCCTGCCTTGCCAGTGTGTCGATCGAGACCGTGAAGGCGTGACCCCATCGTTGCTCGACGGGAAAAAGGGATTGGGCCTGCTTGGCCCATTCCCTGGCTGCGGTGAACTCTCCGCGGCCGCGGCAGATCTCGGCGCGCAGCGCCGTCCAAAGGGCCAGTGGCTCGTGTGGCTTGCCGGAATCGGTCCGTGGAATCTGCGGCGCGATCGTATCCAGCAGGGCGAGGGCCGACTCGGCGCGGCCGGCGCTATGCTCGACCCATGCCTCGTACAAGCGGAGTATCGGTTCGGCCTCGACCTGCGGGCGCGGCAACTGCTTCAACCACTGCGCCAATGCGGTCCTTTCGGGGCCGAATAGCGAGGCGACTCCCTGTCCGACGACGATACGGACGGCCAGCTGGGGTGCCTCTGCCCGCATTGCGTGATCGAGTGCTTCGGCGACCAGTCCGCGCGATTGGTACCACTCGGCGAGGCCGCGCTGGAGGTCGAGCAGCCGCGCTCGACCTACGGTCGTCGTGAGATCGTTCAACAATCGGCGCCGGAAAGCGGGATGGAAGCGCAGTCGGTCCGGATTCGTCGCGGAGCGATGGCAGAATAACTGTGCTCGCTCCACCCAGCTCGCGAACTCCGCCGCGTCGGTCTTCGCTCCGTCGTCATGCTCGTGTTCGAACAAGCGAACGCAGGCGCTTTCGGAGAAGAATCCAGGCAGCGATGCGTACATCAACTGCAGGCGTCGCTGCTCGGGGAGGCCGCGCAGCACTTCCTCGCTCAGATAGTCATCGATCGCCGCGCGGTATCTCGCAAGGATCCCAACAGGGTCCCGGTCCGCGTCGATTGCCAGTGCGCGCGCCGCCAAGCCGACCCCGGCGGGCCATCCCTCGAGATCTGTCTCGACGACGTCGCGAATCTCGTGGTCGACTACGGCCGAGTTTTTGGTCAGTAGCGCCGACGTTTCGTCGGTCGTGAACCGAAGCATCGCCGCGGTGACGTCATGAACGAGCCCGGATGCTCGCATCGACTCGAGGCGGAGAGGGGGGTGTGCGCGACCAACCAGAACGGCGCACAGAGATCGGTTCTGCGGAACGATCAGGGTCGCCATCAGCTCGAGCACGGTTGGATTGTCGAGCACGTGAAAGTCGTCGAATACGATCGCGAACCTGCGGCCGATTTCGTCCAGGTCGTTCGAGATCGCTCGTGCGGCGGTTGCGGGGTTCGCCAGCGTCGCCTCCGCACGTCGGCACGCCTGCGGATCGATGGTGCGGACGGCGGCGATCAACCCCGCGGTGAAGAGCTCGAAGTCGTTGTCGTCGGGGTCGAGCGTCAGCCAACCGACCGGTAGATCCGTATTCTCCGCCCATAGTGCGGCGATGGAAGTCTTGCCGTATCCGGCCGGTGCGGCGATCGAGATTACCGAACAGTGCTCCTGGCTGCGCAGCTCGTGAACCAGTCGGTCGCGCCGAAGCAATGTCTTACCGCCTCTCGGCAGTGAGATCTTCGATTGCAGTACCGGTCGTCGCACTGTGTATCCCTCGGGCCGGCTGCCCCCCTTCACGCGAGCGGAGCCGGCTGCTCCTCCCGAGCGTGTTCTCGCAACTCCTAATCGATGTCAGTGCTGCGTATCGGTCAAGCAGCCGGTGTCCCGCGCGTGGAGTTGCGGCCATCGCTCGGTATCGGCGCCATTGTGCCGTCTCTCTCTATACCAAACCGAATCGGCAGACTCGTCGAGACGTCGAAACCGCCAGCCAGAACAGGGCGATGCGTCTCGCGACCCCGCCGCCCTGGTCGTGTCGTGGCTTCCATTCGGATGCCTCCGCTCTTTTGTATCAAGAAGAGGACACCCGGTGAGAGCACACTGCCTCCCCCGTTAGGAGGGATTAACGAGGGGGAGCAGGCTCGATCGAGCAGATAGCCCGACAGCGGCCGGCAGTGCCACGCAGCGGACCGCTCGCGCAGAATCCGCGTCGAGTTCGACCAACCGATTGGTCAACCGGATGGATCGGTGTTCGCCTGTGCAGCCTCCCTCCGATTTCCCCCTTTTGGGGGTGGGGAGGCGGCCCGACCGGGAGTAGGAATCATGCATTCGCGTGGAATCGGCCGTGCCGAGAGGACCGCCGGGCGTGCCGGAGGGAACCGTAATGGTGAGATGCGGAACCATACAGCTGCTGGGTGTCTTGCAGCCGCGCCTCCGTTTTGGGGGGTTCGCCCAACCCGGCTTTACGCTATGGGTTCGCCGTGACTCGGTGCGGCGGCGAGTGCCCCCGGGCGTTCCGGCTGCAGTGTTGCTCGCGGCATTCGCTTTTTTGGTCGTCGGTGGCCCGGTCGTTGCGATCGACGGCCCGAGTACCGTCATCGAGCAGATCCATCGAGATCAGCTGTCGCCGGCGATTGGCAAAGTCCAAGAGGTCCGCGGAGACCTCGAAGAGCGATTCTCGCTCTCCCTGGGCGCCGATTACATTCTTGTTTATCAGTACGGGGCGAACGGATCCGGCGAGGATGACGCAGCCGGCGGTGTTGCGAGAATCTACGGGCATTGGACCCCAATTCGCAACGACTACACGACAGGAATGTTGATCGCGAAGGTGGAGAACCGTCACCGGATCGGCACTCCGATCGCTCCGCAACAACTCGGCGGCTCGAACGGGTACGCCGGGCTCACCGCCATCACCTACAGCGACGCGGGCTTTGAGCTCACCAACCTTTATTGGGAGCAGAAGATCGACGTTTGGGGCCTGGCGTTCAAGGCCGGAACGGTCGACCCAACCGATCACACCGACGTCTACAGCTTCTTGAGTCCGTGGACCGATTTCATGAATCGAACCTTCTCCACGAACCCCACGATGGCCATCCCCAACCAGGGACTTGGCGTCGCTATGAGTTGGTTCGTGACCGACACCATCTACCTACTTGGCGGGCTCGCCGACGCAAATGCCGACCCGCACAACCCTACCGATGGCTTCGAAACCTACTTCAGTGACAATGAATACTTCGAGTCGCTCGAGATCGGTTGGGTGGGCTCCTATGAGAAGCGGTATGTCGACAATGTCCATCTTGTCGCATGGCGCGCCGATCGGCGTCGGAAGGCCGGTATCGACGAGGGGTGGGGAATTGCAGGCTCGTTGAGCCATCAGTTTGCCGACCGGTGGAACCCTTTTCTCAGGGCCGGTTACGCGGACGGCGCCGGCGTTGCGGTCGACCGGTCGGTAGTTGCCGGTCTCGGCTACCTCACCGGGCGGCACGACGATCTGCTGGCTTTTGGTGCGGGCTGGTCGAGCGCGCCGTCGGAATCGACCGGAGCCGGTCGTCGTGACCAGTTCGAAATCGAGACGTACTACCGCATCAATGTTGTGCCGCACGTCGTCTTCAGTCCCGACGTCCAGCTCATCGTCAACCCCGCGCGAGACCCCGGTACCGACTTGCTTTGGATCCTCGGTTTCCGCTTGCGCATCGCAATCTGAGATCGACGGCGGCCCGTAGAGACTAGACCAAGCAGTGGAGTCGGAGTCGACCCGGCTCCATCGGATCGGCATGACGACCGACGTGGGCGCTACGGCAGCGTTAGAGGGTCTGCGCAGGTTCCGAGCGATTCCTGGCAGCGTTCGTTGACGCAAAAGTCGTCGCAGGACTCGAAGATGCAGGCGGATCTCGCGCACTGGGATGCGCGGTCGGTCTCCGACGAGACGCGAATGCAACGATGGGTCGTGGGGCAATCATCGTTGCGTATGCACGAAGCGCCGACGCAGCGGCCGGCGTCGCCGCACTCTTCGCCGTCGGCGCAGTCTCCGTCGGTGGCGCAGAGTGAGGTGTCACAGTCCCGGCAGTCGATCCGTGGGTCTTGCGAGCGACAGATCAGCGGCGGCTCGCAGTCCCTCGCGTCTCGGCAGCGCTCGACCCGCGCACAACCGACGAGCGCGGCTCGGGTCGCGGTGGTTAGCTCGGCGATCGAGATTTCCTCGTCCCGGTCGAGGTCGAAGGGGGCGCACTTCGAAAGGTCCGAGCTGCCGAGCGCGATGCCGACGCCCGAAACCAGCTCGGACACCGATACCGCGCGGTCGAGGTTGCAATCGCCTACGCACTGCGGCGGTGGGCCGGTCACCTCGAAGGACGTCATCGCCTGTGCGAACGGCGCTACCACCGAGATTTGATGCCGGCCCGGCTGCGCGCGGGGCGGCACCGTGAACTCGATCGAGTAGTCTTCGCCGACACCGTCGAAGGAGGCGACCCCGACGACATCGAAGTGTACGTAGACGGGTCGGTGGTACAGGATGCCGGTGCAAACTCCAGTGACTCTAACGCGTGATCCGGGCGGACCGGAGGTGGGAGTCGCACGCGTGAAGCAGCGACACGGCCGGGTATCGCCCGGGGGCGAGACGCAAGCTGCTGCGAAGGTGCGTCCTGCCGGCACCGCGACGGTCGCCGCGATCAGGGCCAACGCAACTGAAAACCGGAGGCAACGCGAAGCCGGTTGCATGCGTCGGCGATAACACGGCAGTGCTTCGCCCTCAAACTCCCCACGTCGGTGATCTAGAGCGTGCCGAGGGGACGAACGAAGACGGTCCAGGCTGCGAAGCTCGGGGGGTGCGGTGTTTCTGGACGGTTAGTCCTTGCAATCCCTCGATCAAATAGACAATTGTCGAGCCTGACCCTCGCGAAGATCGATCGAGGGCGAGCCACCAACAGAGGAGGTGCGGGTGAGTGACGAACCGACGGAGGGGCAAGGGGAGGACGTTCCGGTAGCGTCGCTGGATCCCGCGATGGTCGAGGTGGCGATGAGGCGCTTGCGTGACCAGCAGAATCTGGGCGCCGGGATCCTTGCCGGCGCGGTTGCCGCGGTTGCCGGTGCGGTCAGCTGGGCGCTGGTAACGGTGGTTACCGAGTACCAGATCGGGTGGATGGCCGTCGGAATCGGTTTCCTGGTCGGCTACGCGATCCGCGCCGCGGGCAAAGGAGTCGATCCAGTGTTCGGCCTCGCCGGCGCGCTTCTCGCGCTGCTCGGCTGCTTGCTCGGGAACCTTATGACCGTGTGCTACTTCGTAAGCCAGGGGGAGGGGATCCCGATGATGGACCTAATCCCTCAGCTCACTCCGGAGATTGTCATCGAGCTGATGACGGCTACGTTCTCGCCGATGGACCTGCTCTTCTACGCGATTGCGGTGTACGAGGGTTACCAATTGTCGACCCGCCCGGTTACCGAGGAGGACCTACAGGCTGCGGCGACCGGGCCGGTAATCGGATGATCGGGAGGACGGTCCGACCGGCGATGAGCTCGGGTCCGGCCGGAGCTCACCGCGGTCGGTCCGTCTTCAGGACGATCGGGTCAATTCGTTCTCGTCGGTGTGGTCGAAGGTCTTGCCGTAGATGTCGAGGACCGTCGTCTCCCGATACGACAAGCGGTCTCTGCTGACTTCGATACTGTGGCGGAACTCGACGGTCCGCGCGTTGTCCCTCATGAACGGCGACTGCACGATTCCCCAATCAGCGCTATCCGCGGCGGCGGCGACCTCGAGCTTGGTCGAGTCTCCGTCTCGAACCGCTTTACCCCCAGCGAGAACGCACACCGCGCGTGGGATCGCGAGCGAGTGCATCACGAAGTCGGCCCGGCTATCCCATAGCCAATACCCGATCTCGTCGTGGAAGACCTCGCCATTCGACTGGCGGCACACCACCTGGTGGTAGCGAACGATGGCGAGGTTCTGGCTTTCGGCGTTGGTCACGTCGCCGGCCGCAACGAAGGTGATCGTCTCGAAGTAGGGGTTCTCCTCGCGGCCGTCAGGCTCGGGAGAAACGTCCATCCCCTTGTCGCCCTTCCATACACCAATCAGTCCACGCAAGGGTCCATAGTCAACCGCCATCACCGGATCTTCGGTCACGTTCTTACCTCCTCGTTGGATTCGTTCCCACGCGTCGAGATAGCACGGCAGCATCGGCGGTCGATAGTCCTCGCTGCCGAACGGCGCTGGGCCTGCCACCTTGCGCCGTGGCCTCTGGGAGACGCATGGGGCGAGCCCAGAACTACTGAAGTCGGTGTGTTCGTTCGGAGAGGCGCGACTTGGCTTCGTTCAGAGCGCTCTCGAGCTCGTAAAGGGCGGTGTCGATCTCGCGTGGGGACGGGGGCCAATCCAGGGTCTCCAACTGTTGGCATAGCCGGCTGACACGCAAGGCTCCGATGATGCTGCTCTGCCCCTTGAGGGTGTGAGCCGCAAGCTCCCATGTCTTGTGGTTGTCGTCGCGTAAGGCCGCGCGCATCTGCTCGACGAACGACATCGATCGGTTGGAGTAGTCGGCGACCAGCGACTGAATGAACTCGTCGGCGTCACTGTCTTCCAGGCTTGCGCGCAACTCCGACAGTACATTCGGGTCCAACGATGGCTCGACGCCGGACGACCGTGTGGCGGCTCGCTCTGCTTCAAGGGCAGCCTCGGCGACCGCGACCGTGTTGTGTCGCCGAGTTGCGGCGCGAATCAGCGCGTTCTGTAGCTCACCGACGCGAATCGGCTTGGTGAGAAAGTCGTTCATGCCCGCCGCGAGACAGCGCTCTTGATCGCCAGACAGAGCGTTGGCGGTAAGCGCGATCATCCAGGGGCGCCGGTCGGCCGGCCACTCCTCGACGATGTGTTGCGCCGTTTCCATGCCGTCGAGAACCGGCATCCGGATGTCGAGCAGTACGACGTCGTAGTCTTGTCTTCGCAGGGCCTCGAGCGCCTCCTCGCCGTTTCCCGCGACGTCGATCCGATAGCCCATCTTGGCGAGCAACTTGGTAGCGAGTTGTTGATTCACGAAGACGTCTTCGGCGAGAAGCAGGCGCAGCGGATGACGCTGTGCCAGCTCTCGATCGAAAGTGGCTTCTGCCGGATGGTTCGGGGATTCGCACGGGAGTGACAACGCGCGTTGTACCGCATGCAGGAGGGTTCGCGGCTTGATCGGTCGGCTGACGACGATTGCCTCGTCCGTCGAGCCGCCGCCAAGCAAGTTGGCCCCCCGCCGTACGGCGATGATTGGGATGAGTGGGTCCCGCTGTTGGATCTTCGATACCTGAGGTTCGTCGGCGACAATCACATCGGCTGCGATTGGAGTCTCGATTGAAGAGCCGGAGACCGTTTCAACCTCGAGCCCGGCGTCCTCCAGGATCCTTACGACCGACGAAAGTGATGGCTTTTGGGGGAGGGCGACGAGGGCGCGTCTACCGCGTAGCGCGGCGGGGTAGGTTCTCGATGAGCTGGTCTCCGTCGTACGCAGCGGGATGGCGCAATGGAAGGTCGACCCGTCCCCCGCGAGGCCGGTGCTCTCCGCCCACACTCGTCCTCCCATGAGCTCGGCCAGTTGCTTGGATATCGCGAGGCCGAGCCCGGTACCGCCGAATCTACGCTGCGTCGAAGCTTCGAGCTGGGTGAAGGGATCGAAGAGTGTGTGGATCTTTTCGGGGGGTATCCCGGTACCGGTGTCGGTTACGCTGAGTCGTACTCTCCGCACGTCGGATGGGTCGTCGGCGCGTCGAGGATCTTGTTGGACGCGAATGGCGACCGAGCCCCGCGCGGTGAACTTGACCGCATTGGCGGTGAAGTTCGTGACGATCTGGCGAATACGTGTGTGGTCACCATTGAAGACTTGTGGGAGATCGCTGTCGATCGAGTACGAGAGGTCGAGCTGCTTGTCGTTCGCCGCGGCCGCTGCCAGGTCCATGGCGGCTTCGATGCACTCGGCGATGTCGAACTCCGCCGACTCGAGCTCCAGTCGACCCGACTCGATGCGGGAAAAGTCGAGCACGCTGTTGATCAGCTGGAGAAGGGTTTCACTGCTCGTGCGAATCGTTCCGGCGCACTCGCGCTGGTCTGTGTCGAGCTCGGAATCCAGCAGGAGGCTGGTCATCCCGATGACCGCGTTGAGCGGTGTACGGATTTCATGGCTCATCGCCGCGAAGAATGCAGTCTTCGCCTGGTTGGCAGCTTCCGCGGCGTGTTTGCGGCGGGCCTCTTCTTGCTTCGCGTCGTTGAGCCTGGCGACGTGCAACGCCGTTCCCGCTTGTTCTGCGAGCCCCATGAGCGTCGCTTGTTCATCGCGCGAATAGCCGGCCTGGTCGAGCTTGGGTCCGACCGCCAACACGCCGATCAGGGCCTGCTGCGTGTCGGTGTTGGTTCGCTGGGCGGCGATGAGTGGCACCAGTAAGGGGAAGAGCTCGTTGGTCGGTTGGGAGACGACCTTTCCATCGAGCAGCGCACGGATCAGCTGTCGCCGAAGGCTCGGATCGTCGTCGAAAGCGAGGTCGGAGTACGTCGCCGAGTCCAGAGCGTGGCTTGCCGCCAACTCCAGCGTCGCGGGGGGCTCGGATTTCTGCGAATCGCTCAGATAGACCGCGACGTGCTTGACTTGGAGGAGCTCCGCCGTTCGGTGCGCGAGAGTCTCGAGCAGGGCGGGTAGTCCGACCATGGTGCGGACCTCGCGCGCGAATGCCGCGATTGCTTCGCGCAGGTCGACCGTCTTCGGGTAGAGCGCACGGTCGATGGTACTTTGGATGCGCTTCCTCATCGGATCGAAGAGCATCGCGATGCCAAGGGTGGATGCCGCCACAACCAAGCTCGAATGCTGGCCGGTGAGCGCGCGCAGCAGCGACTGCATGATTCCGATGCTGGATACGTAGATGAACAGCAGGACTGCGGTGAGGCTTGCATAGACCAGGGAGCGATTGATGACCGCGTCGATGTCCCACAGACGATAGCGGAGTGCCGAAAGACACACTCCGAGAGGGGCGCACGAAACCGAGAGGTAGAATCCCGGCAGCCCGATCATGGTGTAGAGCACGCGATCGGCGCTGGGCTCTTTCATTTCGGGCATCAACAGGGCGGGGAGCTGAAAGAGCATCACGCCGGCGAAGGCGACGGCCCCGCCGAAGAGCATCCACTTCGTTTTTTGCCTCTGCTCGGGGTCCGAGACGCGGACCCAGCGGTAGAGCTGGGCCCAGGCGCCTACGAAGCAACCCGCCATCGTCATGAGGTAGAGGCAGATCTCTTTGAGAAGGTTTTGATCGGTCCCTGTGATTCCGGCGCCGATGCCGTCCGGTCGACTGAACTGCGGGAACAGAAGGTAGCGGATGAGGATCAGTACGCTGGATACGGCAAATACGATGCCGGCGGAGCGGGGCACCATGCGACCGTCCGGGAAGACGATGAGGAAGAAGCTGGTGGCGATGGTGATCAGCGGTCCCCCAGCGATGGCGAGCGATCGGATCCAGGGATCGGTCGCGCTCCAGGCGAGATCCTCGGGGCGCGTAAGTGCCACCGGGGCGCACAGGAATAGCGACGCCACCATCAACAGCAGCCAGTCGTCGGACTTGCGTCGCACGAGAACGCCCGCCATCGCGATCCATGCGACGTACATGGCGACGTCCAACGCCAGGATATAGTGGACGAAGAAGGCCCCCGAGATACCCAGTTGGGCGAGGCCGTCGGCGTTGCGGTCGGCGAGGAGCTGGATGTTGGCCAGCCGCTGCGGCGCCAACGCCAGGAAGATCAGGAATGGCAGGACCGCGGCGCTCGAAGTCGCGAGTCGCGCCAACAAGAGTGGCCGTCCTCGTAGCGTCGTGCTGCGCGGACGATCCTTGCGCCGGTAATGCTCGGAGGACGAAGATGCTCTTTGCTGTGCGTGTTGTCGGAATGAAGCTTCCATGCCGCCCTGCATGGGAGGTCGAAGTATGCAAGCGACATGCTAAACGGGTGACATCCCCAGTTGACGCCGGCTTTTCACCGCCGTACGTGCGAAGTCGTCAAAATCCGCACGTATTTGGACAGGTTACGTCCGGGTGTGCCGTCGCACCTCGTGATTCGGCCGGGCCTCTAGCTCGGGAACTTGTCTCGCAGTCGCTTGGCGAAGGAATCCATGACGAAGAGATGGAGCTGGGCTTGGGTCGCCACATAGATCGGCCACCATAGGCGCGGGCTGAAGCTGTGCACGGAGCAGAGAAGAGCCGAGCCGCCGAGCACCGAGCGGAACTCGAAGCGCCCCTGGGAGCCGGTGGCCGCGAGTCGTCCTCCGACGATGTTGTAGATGACGCGCCCGGCGCCCGACCCGTCTTCATCCAAGGCGAACTCGAGCATGACCGGGCCCTGCCGCGAACCAAAGTGAATCCTCCACGTTGCCGCGGGATCTCCCGTGACGAAGATCAAAGGTAGTGCGTCGTCGAGCCAGGACGCGTACTCCGCGGCAGCTTCGCGGGCAGTCGCGCGGGTGCCGGTCATGCGTTGCACCGAACGGACGATCGGCGGTCCGTGGTTCGCCCCGCCGCGAAATGCACGCGGCGAGTCGTCGGCTGTGAACTGCATGGCCTGCGCGATCACTTGGTCGAGTGGTCTTCCGGGAATCTCCGCTGCGTCTTGCAGGTGCCTATCGCTCGCGGTCATCTCGTGGGACAGGCTCTCGACCAGGGGCGCTGCCAATGCCTTTGGAGCTCCGGTGATCAACGAGATCCAAAGCCGCGAGAGCCGCGGCGTGATCAGCGGGACGGGAATCGTCATCGGACGTCTCCCAAGCGCTTCGCCCGCGCTCGCCATCAGC
>JANQHZ010000629.1 GCA_028282445.1 Candidatus Binatia bacterium
GTGCAGCGTCTTGGCGGCACGCGCGATCGCCTTGTTGACGGCGTCTTCCATCGACGTCTTCGAAGAGCCGGTAAGCTCAACCGATTTGTAGACATGATCCGACATGGAACCTCCTCTTCTGGTCAAGCGGGAAGCGCGAACCGACACTGATTCGTCGCAAACCCGGTAAGCTCGCCTACCATGTTGCCGGGTCCCACCGACCGTGCAAACCGGACGGGCGAACCAGGTCAGCTGAGAATGACGGAGAAGCGGGCTCGGTGCGATGTGTGTCTACCGACCTGCGATCCTGCCGACAGCGAGCTCCACGATCGGCAACTTTACCGGGATGCGGCCCCTGCTCCTTGGGTTGCAGGGGCCGCATCCCGGGCACGTTATTGCCCTTGAGGAAGCCGGGTTCGGCTGCAGTCGCGCCCGTAGTCCGCTGAGCGACGCTCGCCTTCGCTGGTCCGGATCTGGACCTTTGCCAAGAAACGTCCGGCGAGTTGGGCGGTGACGCCGGTCGGCATCGCGGTGGGGCCTTTGGGGATGTCGTTGGCGGCTTCGAGCAGGAGCCCGCTCGGGGAGCAATCGCCGCCGCTCGTCCGGGGCGGAGCCCGGAACGACGTCAGCCGATTTCGTCCGGCGTCTTGGCTCCGTCGAATACCTGAAACTTCCGGAACTGGCCGTTGGCGCTGCCGTAGGAGCCGCCGTTCGCATAGTCCGATCCCAGGTGCATCGGGGTCGTATCCTGGAACTCCAGTTTACCGGGGTAGTTGTTGGTACCGACCCGTTTGCCGTCGACGTAAAGCGTCGTAACGCCGTTATCCCACGAAGCGGTGACGTTGTGCGCGTCGCCCTCGACCCACTGGTCGATCTTGAAGCTGATGTCGGCTTCGTGGCCGGTGTTGTCGGTGACGATGAAACGCAGAAACTGGCCGTTCTTGACCAGTTGCATGCGGTTTTCCCATTGATGGGGCTCGCGGATCTGCAGGAGCGAGTTGTCGGTGATGTCGGCGCCGTTCCAATTCGGCTTGATGTCCATCGTGATGGTGCCGGCGTTGGGGTTGGCGTTGCCGAAGTTGGGGAAGGTCGTTACCGAATCTTCGCTGAAGTCGATCCAGTCGCCGTCTTCGCCTTCTTGAACCCCCTCGACGTCGTCGGCCTTGCGGTCGATGTCCTCTTTGTCGGCGACTTCCAGAAGGACGTCGTCAGACGGGTCGTCGTCGAGTTGGTTGTCGTTGTAAAACGGGTCGACCGCGGCTTCGGCATCGGTCAGTACATCCGCGCGGTCGGCTCGGTTGCCGGAGCCGCCCAGCCTCGTTCGATCGCGATTGATGGAGTTGGAGCCGCCACCCAGGCGTCCGGTCGCGTTGGCGCTGCGGATGCTGCCGCCGGCGCGCCCGCCGGCCGCACTGCCGATGCGACCGCCCCGATCTCGCGAGCCACCCGACACCGTCTCAGTGTTACCGCGTCCCGAGCCGGAAGGCCCACGGCCCTCGCTGGCGCCGAAGCGGGAGATTCGGCTGGTTCCACCGGCGCCGCGATCGCGCATGCCGCCCGCGCCCCCCGAGCTGCCGCGGCCGAAACGGCTCGGTTCGTCGCCGTATTCACCTCCACCCGCCATCGCGTAGCGATCGCCGGAAGGGGTGTAGGGCGAATCGTAGTCGTCGGAATCGCTCGAGGTGAAACGGAGCGCGAAAAAGCCGAGTGCGACAGCGAGAATCCCAATGACCAGAAATTGCGGCTTGTCCATGATTAGAAAGTGCCTCCAACCAAGCCTCAATGCTGGACCCGAGTCGTGGTCATGTCAAGCGAGGATCGCCTTTCGAGCACGCTTCCGGGGGCCGCCTTCAGGCTTCGGCGCAGTAGTGATATTTGCCAATGGTGACCGAGATTTACGAAAGGGTGCTCGGTTTCCTCGAGGACCCGGCCGGGGATCGTTTCGAGGAGATCGCGCTGGCGGTCTTCCGCCACCAGTTCGGGGGATGCTCCCCATTCCGATTGTACTGCGAGAGCCGCGGCCGGAATCCGGCATCGGTGCGCGATTGGCGCGAGATCCCGCCGGTGCCGATCTCCGCCTTCAAGGCCGTCGATCTCTGTTGCGGCGAGCCGGAACGGGTCTTCCTCTCGACCGGAACGACGCAGGGAATCGACAATCGCTCGCGTCACGCGATGCCGGACCTGCGCCTGTACCGCGCTTCCGCCATCGCCGGGATGAGGCGCTTCCTGTTCCCGGACGTTGATCGCCTCGATCTCGTCTCGTTGATTCCCCCGGTCGCCGAGCGGCCGGAATCGTCGCTCGCGCAAATGGTCGCCTGGGCGGGCGAAGAATTCGGATGCGACGGCATGGTCGAGTGCGTCGCCGCCGGCGAGCCGTCCTTCGAAACTCTGGTGGACAGCTTGCGCCGCAGCGAGCGCGACGGCGCCCCGCTGGCGATCCTCACCACCACCGGCGCGCTGATCCACTTTTTCGACTACGCGCGCGAGCGTTCGCTCGAGTTCCGATTGCCGCACGGTAGCCGGTTGATGGACACCGGTGGCGGCAAAGGAGCGCCTCGCCCAATGTCGCGCAAGGGGATCCTGCATTCGGTGTGGAGCTTGTTCGCGATTCCCGGTTACTTCGCGGTCAACGAGTACGGGATGGCCGAGCTGTCGAGTCAGTACTACGACTCGGTAATTCGCGACCGCTTCGACGGTGTTCACCGTGGCCGTGTGCTGATGTCTCCGGCCTGGCTGCGGGCCGTGATCCTCGACCCGAAGTCGTTGTCACCGCTGCCGGACGGCGAGGTGGGGCTGGTATGCCACTTCGACCTCGCCAATGCGGGCACCTCGTTGGCGGTTCTCAGCGAAGACATCGGAACGATCGACGGCGGCGGATTGCGCTTGCTCGGCCGCGCGCCTCGTGCGGAGGCGCGCGGATGCTCGATCAGCTCCGCGGAGTGGCAGCTTGCCTGAGGCGGAGAAAGAGCCTGAAACCCGCGACGAGCTGGCGTTCGTCGTCGAACGACTCGTAGCGTCGCGCTGCGCGCTGCTGGGGCGTGACCCGCGTTCGATCGCCGCGGTTGTCGAGCGAGCTGCCGAGCAATGGCTGATCGACGAATCGCCGTGGATGTGTCGTGCCGTCGACGCGCTCGCCGCGGCCGGACCTTTCTCGCAAGCGATGTTGCGCTACGCGTTGCCGCGTATGATCGAACCGCTGGTCGACGGCGCCTTGGAGCGGCTGATCGAGCGCGAGGTCGGCGGTTGGTCCGCGCTCGAGAGAGTGGATTCGCCGACCTTGGTGTTGCACGTGCTGCCGAGCAACCTTCCGGGGCACGCCGCCATTCCGAGCGCATTGACGCTACTGCTGTGCTCCGCTGCGCTCCTCAAGCCCGGGCGGGACGATCGGGTGTTTGCCGGTATGTGGATCGAATCGATTCGCAGGGTCGATGCGGACGTCGGGGCCTGCGTCGCATCGGTCTACTGGGCGGGTGGCTCGCGCGAGGTCGAAGACTACGCGATGAACGCGGCCGATGTGGTGATCGCAGCGGGGGGCGATGCCGCCGTCGCCGCGCTCCGCGCGCGCTGCGGGGGACGCTTCATCGGCCACGGCAGCCGCCTGAGCGTTGCGCTGGTGGCGCGGGATTCGCTCGACGATCTCGCCGCCGCCGGTGTGGTGGACGACGTCGCGATCTGGGACCAGCGTGGGTGTCTTTCGCCGCAGGTGTGCTTCATCGAAGGCAGTCTCGACGACGCTCGAGCGTTTGCACGGCGCGTGCAAGCCGGCTTGTCCGGCGCGAGCGAAGTCCTCCCTCCGGCGCGTATGGAGGTGGGTGAGATTCTCGATGAACGCCGCTTTCGCGATCGAGCCGAGTGGCGCGGATTCGCCGCCGGCGAGACCGATCTCTACGCGGTCGACGGCCCGCCCGGTGCCGGCAGCATTGCGATCGAGCGCGAGTTTCGCCTCGAGTCGACGCCTCTCCACCGTTGTTTGCGCGTAGTCGCGGTCGACGACCTGGCTCGAGTAGCCGCCTTGCTCGCGCAGAATCCCGCTCGCATCGAGGCGGCCGGTGTCGCTGCATCGCCACAGCGCTTCGAAGAGATCGCGCATGCCTTGCACAGTGCCGGACTGGGCCATGTGGTGCCTCTGGGGACGATGCAGAAGCCCGACCTGAGCTGGCGTCAGGGGAATCGACCGCGTATTGCGGAGTGGTGCGGGATCCGGTGAACGACAACCGAGAGGATCTGGTCGAGCGCTTCCGCCGCCACGTCTGCCAGACGTCGCCGGCGCCGCTCGGCATCGTCGTCGAACGCGCCGAAGGCGCGCGTATCTGGGATAACGACGGTCGCGAATATCTCGATCTGCTGTCCGGAATCGGCGTCGCCGGTATCGGCCACTGCAACCCCGACGTCGTG
>JANQHZ010000648.1 GCA_028282445.1 Candidatus Binatia bacterium
ATGATCGACGACAAGGGCAAGAAGGTGAAGGCGGCCGGCCCCTCGACTCCGGTCGAGATCCTCGGGATCCAGGCCGTGCCCGAGGCGGGAAGCTCGTTCTCGGTGGTCGCCGACGAGGCGACCGCCAAGCAGGTCGCGTCGCACCGCTCCGAGCAGCACCGCGAGGCGACCCTTCGCAAGACCTCGAAGGTCTCGCTCGAGGACCTCTATAGCCGTGTGCAGGCGGGCGACACCAAGGAGCTCCAGGTCGTCATCAAGGCGGACGTGCAAGGTTCGGCGGAGGCGTTGTCGGATGCTCTCGCCGGCTTGTCGACCGAAGAGGTTCGCCTCAATCCCTTGCACGCATCGGTCGGTGGAATCACCGAGAGCGACGTGATGCTGGCGGCGGCCTCGAATGCCGTCGTCATCGGCTTCAACGTGCGTCCGGAGGCGAAGGCGACCGCTGTGGCCGAGTCCGAGGGCGTCGACATGCGCCTCTACACGGTGATCTACGACGCGCTGAACGAAATTCGCGACGCCATGGAGGGCATGCTCGATCCGACCTTGCGCGAAAAGGTGGTTGGGCGTGCCGAAGTACGCGAGGTGTTCAGCATCCCGGGCGTCGGTTCGATCGCAGGATCGTTCGTCACCGACGGGAAGATCCGCCGCAATGCTACCGCGAGGTTGCTGCGCGACCACGTCGTCGTTCACAACGGCAAGGTCGGCAGTTTGCGACGGTTCAAGGAAGATGCCCGCGAAGTGTCGTCCGGTTACGAGTGCGGAATCGGTCTCGAGAACTTTCAAGACGTCAAAGACGGCGACATCATCGAGGTCTACGAGATGGAGGAGGTCGCGCGGCGACTTTCATCGTCGAGCGGCAGGGGAGCGGGGGCCGAACACCGCGCGTAGCGCGTTCCCGGTAGTCGTCCGGGGGCGAGTGCGCCGACGAAACGATGGTCGTAGGGGTTCTGAAGTTGACCCTGTACTTGCCCGAGAACCATTCTCTCAAGGGCAAGCGCGGGGTCATCAAGAAGATCAAGGCTCGCGTCACCAACTCGTTCAACGTCTCGGTATCGGAATGTGATGCTCAAGATCTCTGGCAGCGTGCCGTATTGGGATTCGCCCAAGTGGGTACCGACACAGGCCACGTCGACGGAGCGCTGCGTCAGGTCGTGCGCTGTGTCGAAGACCTGCACCTGGTCGAAGTGGGCGAAGAAGTCGTCGAGTTCTTCCACTGCTGATTTCGCGCGGTCGAGGGGCGGTGGATGAGCCGTCGTGTCGAGAGAGTTGCCGAGGCCTTGCAGGCGGCGGTTGCGGAGCTGGTTCAACGCGACATCAAGGATCCGCGGGTCGGCATGGTGACGATCACCAGGGCCAGTGTTTCGCCCGATCTGCGCCAGGCGCGGGTGTATTTCAGTCGGCTGGGTACCGAAGACGAACGCCGGAAATCGCTCGAGGGTTTGCGTTCGGCAGCCGGATTCGTGCGGTCGCAGGTGGCCAAGCGACTGCAGCTGCGAGTCGCTCCGCAGATCCGCTTCGAGCTCGACGAGAACATCGAGTACGCCGCGCATATGGCCGAGGTATTGCGCGCGAACAAGCCGCCCGACGAGGAAGAAGCTTGATGGGGCGTTCGGCGCGCACCGACGGCGCCAAGGTCGACGGGATCCTGCTGCTCGACAAGCCGGAGGGCATCACGTCGGCGGAGGCGGTTCGGCGCATCAAGCGGAAGGTCGGCGTCAAGGTTGGCCACCTCGGAACTCTCGACCCGTTTGCCACCGGATTGTTGCCTCTGTGTCTCGGCGAGGCGACCAAGATCGCGCAGTTTCTCAACGCCGCCGACAAGGAGTACGAAGGCGTCATCGCGCTCGGGGTTGCAACCGATACGGGCGACCGCACCGGGCAGCCGATTGGCGAGGAGCCGGTGCCGGCGCTCGCCGCCGCCGATTTGGAGCGTACGGTCGACCGGATGCGCGGTCGCAGTATGCAGAAGCCGCCGATGTACTCGGCGCTCAAGCGCGACGGAGTGCCGCTCTACAAGCTGGCCCGCCAGGGGGTCGAGGTCGAGCGCGAGCCGCGCGAAATCGTCGTCCGCGAGCTCGAGCTGGTCGACCTGGGCGACGGTCGGTTGTCATTCCGGGTGGCGTGCTCGAAGGGGACCTACGTGAGGGTTCTCGCCGAGGATATCGGCCGCGAGCTCGGCACGGTCGCGCACCTGGCGGAGCTGCGCAGGACTGCCTTTGGCGCGTTCCGCCTTGCGGACGGTGCCGCGGACGTCGACCGATGGGATCCGGCCTCGGGCGAGGGCCTGATGTCGATCCGAGAGGCGCTCGCCGGCTTGCCGGCGGTGGATTTGTCCGACAAGGCCGCCGCCGCGGTGCAGCGCGGCCAGGGCTGGGTTTTGCGAGATCTGGAGATCCGCGACGCGGCCGCGCAGAACGCCCTTTTGCTCGCCGCCAGCGGCCGGCCGCTGGCGGTGGTCCAACGATCCGGGGAGGGCTGGAAGTTTGCCCGGGTGCTGAATTGACCGGCCGGACGACGTCTCAGGCTACCTTTACAACCAACCTAGGCCATGCTAACCGCTGGCGGGATAGAGAGAAAAAATCGGAGGAATGATGGAGGCAACGCAGAAGAAAAAGGAGCTGGTCGAGGAGTACCGGCTTCACCCGACCGATACCGGGTCGCCGGAGGTGCAAATTGCGTTGCTCAGCGAGAGAATCGGCTACCTGACGGAGCATTTTAAGGTTCACAAGAAGGACCACCATTCGCGACGCGGCCTGCTCAAGCTCGTCGGTCAGCGACGGCGCCTGTTGGACTACCTCAAGCGGTCCGACAACCAGCGCTACAAGAGCATCATCGATCGACTCGGCCTACGTCGCTAGGCGTACGCCCGGATCGTCCCGATAGAGACTCCGTTAGGGGGTCGACCTTCCTCCCCAATCAAAGGGCTAGTACGCCCGGGAGGTACCCATGGTACACAAGGTCGAGATTGAGTTTCACGGCACTCCTTTGTCCATCGAGACAGGGAGACTTGCGAAGCAGGCGGGCGGTTCCGTGCTGTGCCAGTACGGCGAGACCGTCGT
>JANQHZ010000659.1 GCA_028282445.1 Candidatus Binatia bacterium
CACGCGGCGTTGCTCCGTCAGACTTTCGTCCATTGCGGAATATTCCCCACTGCTGCCTCCCGTAGGAGTCTGGGCCGTGTCTCAGTCCCAGTGTGGCTGATCATCCTCTCAGACCAGCTAACCATCTCAGCCTTGGTGAGCCGTTACCTCACCAACAAGCTAATGGTGCGCAGGCCCATCTCAGAGTACTAGCATGCAAGCAGAGGCCATCTTTTACCACAGGAGCCGAAGATCCCGTGGTCTTATCCGGTATTAGCTCGCCTTTCGACAAGTTATCCCAGTCTCTGAGGTAGGTTACCTACGTGTTACTCACCCGTTCGCCGCTGTACTCGCTTCCCGAAGGAAACTTTCCCGCTCGACTTGCATGTGTTAGGCACGCCGCCAGCGTTCGTTCTGAGCCAGGATCAAACTCTCCAGTTGAAAACTACACGGAACACGGGTCTCCCCGTGGACCGTAAGCTGTCTTACAACGGAGTGTTTCCGCTGCGACTGCAGAGATCCTCGCATGTGTAGATCGGGCCGAAAAAAGCACCCAATCTCTTTACCTACTCTCTAGATTTCAAAGACCGACGCCACTGAGGCGAGCGCTCTGTTATATGCGACGCCTCCTCGGAGTGTCAACCCAGCTCTCTTCGTGCACACCAAAAAAACTTCTCGCGGGACGCGCAACACCCGAATTTACTGAGGGTTTTTTCTGCGACGATTTTTGGGCGCCGAATTTGCGGAGGCCGCGGACGGGCTTTAGCCTACGCGCATCGGGGTCACAACATCGCACCGGGAGCGATGTCGCGAGCTGCGGGGACCTTGTCGACGAGCGCCGCGACAGCGGCGACAAAGGCGTCGGTTTGAGCCAGCGCATTCCCCACGAAGGCCGCATCGTCGGAGAGGATGCTCTCGAGCTCGGCGAGGCTGAGCCCGATCCGCTCGTCGGCCGCCAGGCGGTCGAGTAGGTCGTTTTCGCGGGTATCGCCGGAGCGCAGCGCGCGCGCCGCCGCGACCGCGTGTTCCTTGATGGCCTCATGCGCGGTCTCGCGACCCGCGCCTTTGCGGACCGCCTCCATCAAAACCGTCGTGGTGGCGAGAAACGGCAGGTTTTGCCGACGCTCGGCGGCGATGCGCGCCGGCAACACGTCGAGCTCGGCGATGACGTTGAGAAAGGTCTCGAGCAACCCGTCGATGGCGAACATCGCCCCCGGCAACGCGACCCGGCGCACCACCGAGCACGAGACGTCGCCTTCGTTCCACTGGTCGCCCGACAGGGCCGCTGCCATGTTCAGGTAGCCATTCAGGATCGCGTGAAACCCGTTGATGCGCTCGCAGCTGCGCGAGTTGATCTTGTGCGGCATCGCCGAAGAGCCGACCTGGCCCTTGCGGAAGCCCTCGGCGGCGAGCTCGTGCCCGGCCATCAAGCGAATGGTCTTGGCCAGGCTGCTCGGTCCCGACGACAGCTGGTACAGGGCCGACAGCACCTCGAAGTCGAGGCTGCGCGGATACACCTGGCCGACGCTGTCGAGAACGCGCCCGAAGCCGAGATGCCGCGCGATATCGCGCTCGAGCGAATCGACCGCATCGCGATCGCGCGACAGCAGCGTCAGCAGATCGAGCTGCGTGCCGACCGGGCCTTTGATGCCGCGCAGCGGGTACCTCGCGGTCAACTCGTCGAGGCGATCGAAGGCGGCGAGCATCTCCCCACCGAACATCGCCAAGCGCTTGCCGACCGTCGTCACCTGCGCCGGGACGTTGTGAGTACGCCCAGTGAGAGCGAGATCGCGCTGCTCAGCCGCCCGCCCCGCCAGTGCCGACAGCGCAGCGACATATTTGACGCGCAGGTACTGAAGCGAGCGCAGGACCTGGAGCTGTTCGACGTTCTCGGTCAGATCCCGGCTGGTCAGCCCCTTGTGGATGTGCTCATGGCCGGCAAGGGCGCAGAACTCGTCGATCCGCGCCTTGACGTCGTGGCGGGTCACCCGTTCGCGCTCGCGGATGCTGTCGAGATTGACCTGCTCGGCGACCGCCTCGTAGGCTTCGATCGCTGCGGGCGGGATGTCGATTCCTCGCTCGCGTTGCGCCCGCATGACAGCGATCCAGAACTCTCGTTCCAACACCACCTTGGCGCGCGGCGACCAAATCGCCTTGATCGCCTCACCGGCATAACGGTCGGCCAGTACGTCGGGGATCACCTCTTCACTCACGCTCACAGCGTCCTAGTATCGCCACCGCTGCGACCCCGATCAAGACGGCACCATCGCGGCTCCCTACAGGCTCCCGAATCGCTCGTTGACCACCCGCCCACCCTACCCTATCGTCGCACTCGACGGGATCGTCCGCGACGTGGTCTCCGGCCACGGGTGGCGTGAGGTGAGTGGTTCGTAGAGATGCCGGCGATTACGGTTGGGTTCCCAGAGTTCGAGTCGCGACTCGATCAGATCAGGCGAAGGATCAACCGTCTCGCGCTGGCCGACGCGGCGTGCACGATCGGCGCAGCTCTCCTGATCGCCGCCAGTGCGATCGTCTTCGCCGCCTTCGCCTTCCCGCCGCACGTATTCGCCTGGGCTCTGCGCGCCGGGCTCCTCGCGGCCGCGATCGTGGTCGCCGCCGCCTCTTGGTGGTTGCACACGCACTGGCTCGATTTGTACGAGACGGCGCTGCACATCGATCGCCAGGCGGGGCTGGACGCACGGATTGCAACGATGTTGGCGCACCCGACCGCGGAATCGCGATCCCCGCTCCGCTCGGTCCTCTTGTGGCAGATCTTCGATCTCGCTCCGCAGTGGGATATCGAGCGAGTCGCGCCCCTAAGGGTCAGCCGCCCGACGATCGCCTTTCTCGCCGCGCTTGCGATCTTCACCTTGGTGAGCTTGCTGACCCCCGAGAGCGAGCAGGAGCCCCCGCCGGAGCTCCCGGACACGTCCGCCACGAGCCTTTCCGCGTCCGGTCTCACCCTCGACGGCAAACCCGACCCGAAGGGAGCGGTTTCCGCGCAAGTCCAGAACGCGCCGCACGATGCCGCGGGAGACAGCCCGGCGGACGCCGCAGGCGGCGACCGCGGACAGCGCGAGGCGCAAGGAAGCAGACCGGACGGCGCCGGCATCGACCGCGACCGACGAGACCCATCGGCCAAGCAAGCGGCGCGCCCTTACCGCGGCGAAGCTCCGCTCGACCCGCCGCAACCGCAACACCCGTCCGACCTCAAACCCGCGCCGCCACCGCAAGCAGGAATGAAGCCGCCCAAGGCCGAGCAACGCGCGGACGCCCCGCAGCCGGCAGACCCCAATGCCGCCGACAAGCCTCCGCGCCGCGACAATGCGGAGAAACGCCTGCGCCCCAAAGGAAAAGGAGGCTCGAAAGCGGTCGGCAGCAACCCTCGCAAAGGCAAGCTCGGCGGGACACGCGGTCTCCTCGCCGAGAAGGGAGCGAAGCCACTCCCCAACGACGGCGATGCGAAACCGATGGTGATCCAACTGAAAGCCTTCGCGATGCGACCAGTCGACCAACTCGAGCCACAAGGAAAGCCTTCCGGTGACGACAACGCCGCCGAAGGAGACGCGACCGACCAGGTTGAGGAGATTGCAGCGCAGCAAGCCGAGGACATCCCGCACCGGCGGACGACTGTCTCAAGAGCCCACCAAGAGCTCATCCGCGACCTCTTCACGCCCGAGCCGCGAGATCGGCAGTCCACGCTTCGGTAAGATGCCGGCGCGGTACGCCCAAGTAGCAATAGTCTCGGAGCCGGACCGATGGTATCGTACCGCCGCAACGTAGTCCGCAAGGAAACCCGCAGGGAATCGATGACCGCCCCGATAGCGACCGGCACCGACAATCCGATCAGCGAATTTCAGGATACCTTCGACCAGATCCGGCGCGAGATCGCGCGCGTCATCGTCGGACACCACGAAGTCGTCGAGCAGATTCTCATCGCTCTCTTTGCTGGCGGCCACGTCCTGCTCGAGGGCGTGCCCGGCACCGGCAAGACCCTGATGGTGAGGACGCTAGCCGAAACCCTGAACCTCTCGTTCAGTCGCGTTCAATTCACCGTCGACGTGCTTCCGGCCGACGTCACCGGAACACGCATGCTGCTGGAAACGGAAGGCAAGCGCGAGCTCGTCTTCACCCCGGGCCCGGTCTTCACCAACATCCTGCTGGCCGACGAGATCAACCGCGCGACACCGAAGACGCAGTCGGCGCTGCTCGAGGCGATGGCGGAGAATCAAGTGACTTCCGGCGGATCGACCTTCGCTCTCGATTCGCCGTTCTTCGTGCTGGCGACTCTCAACCCAATCGAGATGGAGGGAACCTACCCACTTCCGGAAGCGCAGCTCGATCGCTTTCTCTTCAAAGTCTTCCTGCCCTATCCAGACGCCGACGAGATGAAGCAGATCCTGGGCTCGACCACACGCGCCGACTTGCCCGAGGTCGAGCCGGTTCTCTCCAGCAAGTCCGCCGCCGCGCGCATCGAAGACATGAAGCGCCTGGTGCGCGAGGTGCTCGTCGCCCCCCACTTGGAGGAGTACGCGGCGGCGATGATCCGAGCCACGGTGCCGGACGACGCCAGATTCGCCCCTTCCGGCAAATCGCTGCTGCCACCGAGCGAAGAGATCAAGCGATACGTGTCCTTCGGCTCGAGCCCGCGCGGCGGACAGGCTCTACTGCTCGGCGCGAAGGTGCGCGCGTTGATGGCCGGTCGCGCCAACGTCACCTACGAAGACATCGATTCCATGGCCGTTCCCGCGTTGAACCACCGACTGGTGCTGAACTTCGCGGCGCAAGCCGAAGGGATCGACCCGCGCACCCTGATCGAAAGCGTGATTCATGCCGCGCAGCGCCTCCACCGCTGAGCCGCTCGACACCTGGAACCAAGCCAGTAGTCCCGCCTTCCTGCGCCGGCTCGATCGACTTCGCATCAACGTCCGCGGCGGTACGAATCACCACCCAGGCAGCAACCCGGTCGCCAACGCGACCCAGGACAGCGGCTTGGAGTTCTCCAAACACCGGACCTACGTTCCGGGCGACGATCTGCGGCATATCGACTGGAACGCCCTAGCGCGCCACGACTCGAAGCTGGTCAAAACCTTCCGCGCCGAACGCGAAGCTCCGCTGCACATCCTGATCGACACCAGTGCGTCGATGGGGGCGCCGTCCGACGACGGTAAGCTGCGCGCGGCGGCAGCGCTCGCGACCGGACTCGCCTACATCTCGCTGCGCAACCGCGACCCGGTTCGAGTCGCCGCCTTCGATCGCGAAGGTGCTCACAACGTCGCGCCTCTACTGCGCCATCCGCACCGTCTGCAACACATCGCCGACGGCATCGCATCGCGCCGCCCGAGCGGAGCCACCGATCTCGAAGCCGGCCTCGAGGCGTACCTTCGCCTGACCAGGCTCCCCGGAATCGCGGTGGTGATCTCCGACTTCCTGGTCCCGGCCGACAACTACCGCCGCGCCCTACGCCGCATGCAGGCGAGCGGCTACGCCGTCTCCGCACTGCGCGTCATCGGCGCCGGTGAGAAGGAACCGTCATCCAGTACGCGGCGAATCCGCCTGTACGACGTAGAGTCGCACCAGGAGAGAATCGTCGACCTTACTGCCGCGCACCGCGAGCGTTACCGGAGAGCGCTCGCGCAGCATCTCGACGAGCTGCGATCTTGGTGTGATTCAACGGCCATTCCGTTCTGCGTCATCGACACCGATCTACCCCCCAGCGCCGCGATGACCCTCGCGCTTCCGAGAGCGGGGATCCTGCGCTGATGACGACGACCGGCGAGGCGACGACGTGAGCTCGCCGCAAGCGGCGCACGGCTGTCGAGGCCGACGACGATGACCTTCCTGAACCCGGCCGGGCTCTTGTTCGGGGTCGTTCTCGTCGGATTGGTGCTGCTCTACTTGTGGGAGCGCAATCAACGGCGCTTCGACGTACCGTCGATGCTCCTATGGGAGGTCGTCCCGGAGTCGGTCGTACGAAGAAGCCGATTTCAGCCCGATTCACTCTTCTGGCTTCAACTGGCGGGACTGGCTTGCCTGATCGCGGGACTGGCCAACCCTCTCATCGAAGGGAGCACGGGCGATCTCGCGCCAGGTCGGACGATCCTCATCGTCGATCTGTCGGCCAGTATGCAGACGGTCGAGGGGAACGTGTCGAGACTCGAGCTGGCGCGAGAGGCTGCATCGAGGACGGCGCTCGCGGCTGCTCCCGACAGCGAGCTGATGCTGATCGGCGCATCTCGCGAGCCGAAGATCGTCGAGCCGTTCACGCGCGACCGCGGCCGCATCCTGGAAGTTGCCGCACGGCTCGAGGCGAGCGACGTCTCGGCCAATCTGGAGCCGGTTCTGGCGATGGCCCAAAGGATGGCGTTTCAGTCCTCAACTCCGACCGAGATCCATGTGTTCACCGACGTTCGCCGCGAAACGGTCGCGGCACGCTGGCGAAAGAACGTGAACTGGTGGCCGTTCGGAAACACGGACGACAATCTCGCCATCGCCGGTGTCGAGACGACCAAGGGGATCCTTCAGAACGGCGAGGAAGTCGGTGCACGTGTCACCGTCCGCAACTTCGGGGCCGGGCGGAAGCAAGCATCGCTGACCCTGAAAGTCGGTGGCGAAGCGGTCGCACGCGAGCTGTTCACAGCGGATCCATACGGCGTCGCCAACTTCCACTTTCCATCGATCGCGGCTTCCGGCCTGCTCGAGGCGACGCTCGAAAGCGACGACGCGTTGGCCGTCGATAACTCATGGCGGGCGTGGCTCCCGCCCTTCGAACCGATCCGAATCGCGCTGATCGGAGCGACGCCGGAGCTCCAGGACGCGATCTCCCGGATCGCGGCCGCCACCCAGGCAATCGCCCTCGTCGTCACCGATGCCTCGGCTCCAATTCCCGAGCGAGGCCTGGCGGACGTCGCGATCTACTACCGGTCGAGCCCACAAACGCTCCCGGGGATTCCCGCTCTGTTGGTAGCACCGCCGGTCGACGCCAGCGCTCTCCGCGTTCTCGGTGAGATCGACGACATCGAAGTACTCGATTGGAACGAGCGGCACGATGCGTTGCGCGGGATCGAACCGAGCCTCATGCGCCCGTTCAAAAAGGTCGTGATCGCGGACCCTCCGCAGTGGAGCGAAACCCTGCTTTCGGCCAAGGCACCGAACCAGGAGATCCCGCTGCTGATGGTCGGGCGACCCAATGATCACCGGGTCGCGATCTTCGCCCCGGAAATCGAGGGCGAACGCCTGCTCGCCAGCGATCGCGAGACGACCCTGCTCCTCTTCCTGAATCTGATCGACTGGTTGGCCGACAATCGGCGCGAGGTTCCGGTTCTCCGCACCGGTGAATCCCGACCGGTCGACGCCACCACCATCGCGCAAGTCGTCGATCCGCACGGCGCCTCGGTCCCGCTACCCGCCGGCCCCAAGTCGTTTCT
>JANQHZ010000661.1 GCA_028282445.1 Candidatus Binatia bacterium
TCGGGTTTCATTGGCCGTGTGGACCTCCAGAGTCGCCTCGACCCGACCGCTGCGCAGCTGCTTGCGCGGGCTGTCGATGAGCAGCACTACGGTTGCCGGTACAGTCGCGGATCGTGCGACGAAGTCGAATGTCCCGGCGCCGAGCTTGGTCTTCGCTGACACCGGTGTGCCGAGGCCGGCGTCTCGATAGCGGTTGTTGAGCCCGTACATCGACGCGGCGCCGACCCAATGGATCTCGTCGAGCATCCGGCTTCCCCATTGGAGCTCGGCCTCGTCGAATGCGATCTGCACCGTGCCGAACGGAGCTTCGTGCGACCCGCTCGCGAGGTACATTCGGTGCTCGTCGCCTTCCGAGAACGCTCCGGCGAGTCCGCGCGCGTATAAGTCCGCGGCGATCCGGGTTCGTGGGTCCAGGGCCGGGACGGGTTGCTCGTCCTGTTTCGGGAACAGGAAGGCAAAGGCGTAGACAGCTGCCGCCAGATAATACGACCGAGCCTCGCGCCGCAGCCTGTCGAAGTGCGCTGGTGGCGGTGCTTGTCCGCGGACCCGTACCGAAGGCTTGGTGCCCCTTGTCGAGGGCGGTCTGGCCCCGGCGCGGGCTTCGAGGTCGCCGGCATGTCGCAGGCTTAGCTCGGCGAGCGCGAAGAGCTCGTCGGACAGGAGCTCTTCCTCCCCTACGACCTCCTGTAGCTTCTGGATGCAGCCGGGGGGATCTTGCCGGTAGAGCTCGCTGAGGCCGCGTCGGCGCAGGGTGGTCAGCGTGTCGATACCGATCCCCGGACCGGTAAGCGCGCTTTGCGTGCCTTCACGGTAGGCCCGCGTAGCCTCGATGTCGCGCAGTCCGATCGGCGCCGGGCCGCATGCGCTCAGGGCTATACCGAGTGCGACGATCAGCGGCAGCTGCTTGGTCGCGACCCGGCTTCGCGACCAAGCTCCACGCTCAAGGCTGTTGTTGTTGCGCGACATTACGGCCGTTGCGGATTGCCACTCGGCGGAGATCGATTGAACCCGTGCCGCGCGGTCGGCTGCGGAGCCTCTCGGTTGGCGACAGGCGAGCCTACCTCGCCAAGGGGGAGACTCCGAACAAGTACGGATGAGCCAGGAAGAGTACGATATAGCCTACGAGCCCTCCGACCAGCGGCTTGATCTCGGCGCTCAGCGGCAGTGCAGGTGGCGCTTGCCAGGGCTGGTTCCGCCGATTGATGAGAGGCATTTCCAGTAGTGCCCACATTCCGATGCCGGCGAAGAGAATTACCGATCGGCTGTCACCGTTGGCCAATAGGTGAGCCACCGACCAAGTCGCCACGCCGGTGAGCTGTGGGTGGCGCAGGAAGCGCTTGATGTTGGTAGGGACTCCGCTCGCGGCGAAAAGAATCAGCGCGACCAGCATCAACGGCAGGGCGGCGGTTCTGCCCCAAGCAGGGGGCAGGTATAGGAGGTCGGGAGTTGCGCTCCGCCACCCGGCGACCATCAAGCCGATTGATGCGAGCAGCGCGAGGGAGAAGAGTCCCTTGTAGGGGCCTTCTCCTATCGTGGCGACGAGGTTGTCCCGCATTGACGGCGCCATCCCGCGAATCAGATGAACGCCGCTCCAGAGTAGCACGCCTAGACCCAGCAAAATCATCGCATTCCCTCCGCTCGTGGCTCTCCATACCACGAGATCCAAACCATGGCGGTTCTCGGGGAGGGGCGTCAACTATCGCCGGTGCGGCCCCCAAAGACCGGGGCTGCCGGTCCAATCGCGCGTAGAGGGCCGGCGAG
>JANQHZ010000666.1 GCA_028282445.1 Candidatus Binatia bacterium
GTGATGGGCGGTCTGGTCGCTCCGATGCCGGGCAAAGTGATCGACCTGCGGGTGAAGGAAGGCGACAACGTCGCCGCCGGTGACGTGCTCGTCGTGCTCGAGGCGATGAAGATGGAACACCCGATGACGGCCCCGCAAGACGGCGTCGTCAAGGAGATCTCGGTAGCGGTTGGCGATCAGGTCGACAGTGGAGCGATGCTGCTCCACGTCGAGCCCGCCGACGGCTCGGGCGACTGATGAAACCGCAGATGAACGCAGATGGGGACGAGTCGCCTGCGCACGAGTCGATCGGGCGGCCGCGAATTCGCGAGCGCGGGCGACGCATGCGTCGCCCCTACGACAAGAGTGGCAGTCGCGACCACTGTAGGGGCGAGGCATGCCTCGCCCGGCCGGCGTCCGCGAAGCCGCTTTCAGCGATCTGCCTCCAACTGTGTTCATCTGCGGCTAGAGAACCCGAATGACAGAACCCATTCGAATAGCGAACTGCTCCGGATTCTACGGCGACCGCGTCTCGGCGGCGCGCGAGATGGTCGAAGGTGGGCCGATCGACGTGCTCACCGGCGACTGGCTCGCCGAACTGACGATGTTGATCCTGGCGCGAACGCGCCTGAAGCGACCCGGCGGCGGCTACGCGCGAACCTTCGTCTCCCAGATGGAGCAAGTCATGGGCGCGTGTCTGGAGCGAGGCATCAAGGTCGTGTCCAATGCCGGTGGCCTCGATCCGGACGGTTGTGCCGACGCGGTTGCCGAGGTTGCGGACAAGTTGGGCCTCGCGCCGAAAATTGCCTACGTGCGCGGGGACGACCTGATGCCTCGCATGTCCGATCTGGTCGGAGAGCGGAAGCTGAGGAACTTCGAAACCGGTGAGCCGATCGGCGACGGTTCGCAGTATCTGACCGCCAACGCCTATCTCGGATGTTGGGGCATCGTCGACGCCCTGAACGGCGGTGCCGACATCGTCGTCACTGGACGGGTGACCGATGCTGCGGTCGTCTGCGGCCCGGCGGCGTGGCGACACGGCTGGAGCCGTACCGATTGGAACCGGCTCGCCGGCGCGGTGGCCGCCGGTCACGTCATCGAATGCGGCGCCCAGGCGACCGGCGGCAATTACTCATTCTTCAAGGAAGTTCCCGGCATGGCGCGGATCGGATTCCCGTGGGCGGAGATCGCGAACGACGGCTCGAGCGTGATCGGCAAACACGACGGCACTGGTGGGGAAGTTTCGGTCGGGACCGTCACGTCCCAGTTGCTGTACGAGATCGGCGGTGAGCGCTACCTCGGGCCCGACGTCACCACCCGCTTCGATACCATCCAGCTCGAGCAAGTCGGGCGTGACCGAGTTCGAATGCACGGGATCCAAGGGGAGCCGCCACCAGAAACGCTCAAAGTCTGCCTCAACCGTCTCGGCGGGTACCGCAACGAGATGAACGTTTTCCTCACCGGAATCGACATCGACGAGAAGGCCGCTCTCATGGAGGATGCGTTCTGGCAGGCATGCCCCGTCAGTCGGGAAGACTTCGACCAAGTCGTCACCCGGGTCGTGCGTACCGATAAGACGGATCCGCCGTCCAACGAGGAAGCGACCGCGATCTGGCGCATCAGTGTCAAGGACGGCGACGAAAAGAAGGTCGGCCGGCTGTTCTCCAATGCCGTGACCGAGCTTGCACTCGCCAGCGTCCCGGGCTTCTTCGGCAACAGCCCGTCCGGCGCCAGGCCCTTTGGGGTGTACGAGCCTGCTCTGATCGACGCCGCTCTCGTGCCCCAGCAGGTCGTTGATCGTGGTGCCGAAGCGCGCACGGTCGACTCGGTGATACCGTCCGCACCGGCTGCGGTCGAAGTCGAGACCGCGCCGGCCGTGCCGGTGCCTTGCGGTAGGACGCGGCGCGTACCGCTTGGCGAGGTCTACGGGGCTCGTTCCGGCGACAAAGGTGGCAATGCAAACCTCGGTGTCTTTGCGCGAGGTTACGAATCGTGGGCGTGGCTCGACGAATTCCTGACCGTCGATCGATTGCGCGAGCTACTTCCAGAGCTCCTGGAGATGCCCATCGACCGCTATCGATTTCCGTTGCTGCGATCTCTCAACTTCGTCGTCCACGGGCTTCTCGAGGAGGGGGTCGCGGCGTCGACGCGACACGACGCACAGGCCAAGAGCCTGGGCGAGTGGCTGCGTGCTCGACAGGTCGACATCCCGGAGAGCTTGCTGTCTTGACTGCTCCAGCCGTCGACTACGCGCAGGGCCGCTTGCCCGGGGTGAGGCCGCCCCGGCCCTTGTTGTCGGCCCAACGCGAGCGCCGCCTTACCTCTCGACAGCGCGAGATCATCGCCGATCTCGAGAAGCTGGTGGTCGAGGGCAAGGCAGCGGACAGAACGATGGCGGAGATCGCCGGCATGGTGAACTGCTCGCTGCGCACGCTCTACGGCATCGCCAAGAGCAAGGACGAGCTGCTGCTGACCATCGTCGATCGGCGCCTGCACAGGATCGGTCGCGCGGCGATTGCTGCGATCGATCCCGGCCTCGGAACGATCGAGGCGCTACGGGTGTATCTTGCGGCGGTCAACCAGGCCGTACAGCCGACGACCGTCGAATTTGCGCGCGACTTCGCCGATGTGCCGGACAGTGGGCGGTTGTTCGACGCACACGAGGCCTACGTCGTCGGTGTCGTGCAGAGCCTACTGGACCGCGCCGTCGCGGAGAAGGCCATCGCTCGTGTCGACACTGCCGCCGCCGCTCATGTCCTGGGCGGGCTGGGACGTGAGTTCTCTCGCCCGGAGGTGATCGACTCGATTGAGCGGTCGCCGAAAGATACGGCCGATGCGATGACCCGTGTGATCCTCGACGGCCTGGCCAGGCGGTAGAGCGCGTTCAACCTGAGCAGCGTGGATTGATTGTCCGCATGTCCCTGGTCGATGGTCGGGTTGCGCCTGGTTTCGAAGCCGTTCGCGATGCGTTCGCGGCCAACTTCGAGGCGGACGAGATCGGAGCTGCTGTGGCCGTGCGCGTCGGTGGCCGCAGCGTGGTCGACCTGTGGGGCGGGTTCGCCGACCGACACGGGCGCAAACGCTGGCACGAAGATACGATCGTGAACTGCTTCTCCGTCGGTAAGGGAATCCTCTCGATCCTGGCTTTGGACTGCATCTGTCGCGGTGAGGTCGATCCGGATGCGGCAATCTCCACGTACTGGCCAGCGGCGGCCCGCCTTGGCGAGGGAGTCACGGTTCGCGATTGCCTGTCTCATCGCGCCGGCGTACCGGCGATTCGCCGGCGCCTCGATCCGCATGTGCTCTACGACTGGCGCGCGATGTGCGACGCACTGGTCGATCAGTCTCCGTAT